>DAIPJA010000017.1:0-15364 GCA_036770525.1 Gudongella sp.
CGTTAGGGTCGATCTTTAGAACCATGGGCTCCTCTGCATCCTCGGGAAGAAAACCTTTTACAAGGTCCACCTTTTCTCTCATCTCAAGAGCCGCATTGTCCATGTCTACCCCAAAGTTGAACTGTGCTATTACTAATGAGCTGCCCTCCGAAGAAATTGAGCTTACTGTATCGATGTTTCCTACTGTAGCCACTGCTCCTTCAATTTGCCTTGTGATAAGATTTTCCATCTCCTCAGGACCTGTCCCTGAGTAAGTTGTGGATACGATAGCAACGGGGACTTCGAACTCCGGAAACAGGTCTATGGGAAGTCTGGTGAGCGATATTGCACCAAGAAGTACAACCACAAGCACCATCATCGTTATTGTAACAGGCTTCTTAACTGAAAACTTGGATAGATTCACAGCTATTCACCCCTTACAACTTTCACTTCACCGCCGTCTGCCACGTAATGCTGTCCCTGGATTATGAGCTTTTCCCCAGCCTTAAGACCGCTCTTAATCTCTACTTGGTCGCCGGTGTCAAGACCAGTTTCTACTATCCTCTTGACTGCATTATCTCCTTCTACCACGAATAGATAGGTCTCACCGTTATCATCAAGAGCTGCATCGGATTTGACGATAATTGAATTTTGTACTGATTCGAGAGTCAGCGTCACTTCACCTGTCATACCGGGCTTTATTAATCCTGTGGGATTGTCTATATATATCCTCACAGAATAAAGCTGACTTCTCGGATCAGCTGTGGGACTGACGTATTCTATAGTGCTTTCTATCAATTCGTCGGATACAGACGGGACTGATATTAGTGCCTTTTGTCCTGCTGAAAGCTTGGTTACAATATTTTCAACCACGTTTACCTTGAGAAATACCCTGTCTGTCTCAACGATCGTTGCAGCAACCTGTGCACCGGTGGCGATCTGACCCTGGACCACATTAAGGGCAGATACTGTTCCCTTTATTGGCGACCTGACTATGGTGTTGTCAAGTCCACTTTGAGCCTGGTCATAGCCAACACGAGCCTGCTCAAGCTGAGAAAGAGACTGCTGGTATGCTATTTCTGCCTGAGTAACCTGAGCCTTCAAGGCATCAAGGTTAAGAGCATTCGCGGACAACTCTGCCTGCTCAAGTTGGCTCTTTGAGACTGCGCCCTCCTCGTAGAGGATCCTTGTCCTTTCCAGATTAAGCATGGCGTTTTCTATCTTTTCCTTGTTTAATTCAAAGTTTATCTTTGCTGAATTCAGCCCATTGGCAGCCTGATCTACGCTTTTTTGAGCCAGCTGAACAGAATTAAGAGCAGATTCTGTATTCCTTGTGTAATCGTCCTGCTCTATTGTGAATAGTACTGTGCCCTCCTCTACTGTATCCCCGATTTTTACGTTGACTGACATTACAATTCCTTGTGCCTTCGGAAATAAGGACACCTCCTCATTGGCAGATAATCTTCCGCTTAAGGTAACAGTGCTCTCCAGTGTGCCAAGCGAAGTTGTTTCAATCTCGACAGGAGTGTAGGTCTCCCTGGGCTCTTCTTCAACCTCTGTGCTGCAGCCTGAAAGAGTTAAAACAGCTGCAAGGCTAAATGTAAGAAGCCCCTTTTTTATAATATTTTTCATCATCTAATCCTCCCTTAAAGTCAAAAACCGAATGGTCGGTCGGTAATTTTTATTATACAACATGGTGTAGAAAGTTGAAAGCGGAAAGTTGAAATGAACACACAGCCCTCAACTGTTCGCTACTAGCTATTAGCAAATTACAACAGAAAGATTCTTCGCTATGACTCAGAATGACAATATTACTGTCGTATAGACGTTTTTGTCATCCTGAACGCAAGTGAAGGATCTTCGTTTTTGTTTAAATTGTGAAATGTGATCTGTGAATTGTGAATTTTATTGTTCATCGTTCATTTAATCATTGTTCATTGTCAATTTGACTTTAGCTCCTTCCTCAAGCTCTTCATCAGGAGACTCTATAACAAGCTCACCTTCCTGAAGACCTGAAAGTACCTCTATATCTCTTCCGCTTTTAATTCCAGTTTCGACCTCTCTAAATCTTGCTGTGCCGTTATCTGCCACAAACACAAAGCTCTTGCCGTCCAGCTTGAACACAGAGTTTTCAGGAATGATTAGGGTGTTCTCACTTTCTCTAATTATCAGCTTCAGCTCAAGATCATACCCTGGCTTGATATTTTCAGGCTTTTCATCAAAATCAATCTCAACTCGTACCCTTTTTTGCTCGATACCAAGATCGGAAATCTTTGTAAAGGCATTTGGGTGTATCATCGTCACTTTGCCGGTAATATTGTCAATACCAAGATCCTTGCTGCTTATTTCTACCTTGGTCCCTTCTTCTATCCCTGCTGTATCTCCGACCAAAACATCGGCAGAAATATTGAGTTTTCCCATATCTCCAATCTCAAGCACAGTCATGCCTGGCTGAAAATAGTCTCCCTTTTCGGCCTGCAGATTCATTACTGTCCCTGGGATACTTGCAGTTATGACGAAGTCACCCTGATAGTCAACCATCGATTCCCTCTGTATCTGAAGCTGCTTTAGCTGTGCCTCGAACTGAGAGACAATATTTTGTGAAACAGGACTTTTCAGCTGGTTTAACTGAAGCCTCAGCTTCTGCAGATTGAGTTTTTGTGCCTCAAGTGCTCTTTCAGAGCTTCTATAGCTTTCCTGGCTTATTGCTCCAGCATCATACAAGGCCTTCATATCCTTAAGCTTGGTCTCATCCTCAGCGATTTGGGCTGAGAGGTTCGCAATATCGAGCTCCAGGCTTTTTATGGCATCCAAATTCCCTGCTCTTTTTGCATCATTTAGCTGCGCCTGAGCAGCTAGGATTTGGGCATCAAGCTCTGCAAGCTGTCTCGTGGCATCGGTACCATCCAGTCTAATAAGCAAATCTCCTTCGGCAACGGTATCCCCTGAGCTTACAAGAACCTCAAGGACCTCTCCGCTTACTGGAGAATTAACCTTCACCTTATTTCGAAGATCAACCTCGCCGATCTCCTCAACATATTCGCTTATGTTGCCCTTTACAGCCACTGTAGTGTTTACTTCGACAGCACCGTTCAGGCTCATAAAATATCCTATGACAGCCAAAACAGCAACTGCAGGTATTGCGATCAAAACAAGCTTCTTTTTCATTTTCTCACATCCTCGTATGATTTAAGATCAGGAAACACGGTTCTTTAATGCATCTAAAAAGCTAAGATTATGAATCTTTCTATAGGTTGCAAGCTGTGCGATAGCAACGAATATCAAGGTTGCAACAGTAGCTATCACATAGGTCGATGGCATTATTATAGCAGGTATAGTATAAATATCCGTAGAGATGGATGTCTCAAGACCCTTGATCATTCCATACCCGACGGGGATTCCAAGGATAATTCCTATTACAGTCATCAAGGCATTTTCCCTTGTTATCATCCTAAATATCTCCTTCTTTTCAAAGCCCATGACTCGAAGGGATGAGAATTCCAGAAGTCTTTCATTTATGCTTACTGTAGTTATATTATATACAATGGCAAATCCCAGGATCCCTCCAAATATCATCATAGTACCCATGGAGGCAATT
The DNA here is from genome assembly GCA_036770525.1 of Gudongella sp. Classification (GTDB taxonomy): domain Bacteria; phylum Bacillota; class Clostridia; order Tissierellales; family Tissierellaceae; genus Gudongella. The sequence goes on from DAIPJA010000017.1 coordinate 3,578, forward strand.
ATCATATCCATGTATTCGACCATAGCATCCTGCATATCTCCAACAGATTGTACTGCTCTAATATTTTTGATCTCATTAAGGCTTCCTGTTATATCGGTATCTGTTAAAACATAAGCGCCGGTAGCAATGTTTTTCTCCTCGACTACCTTGTACATAGCCTCGATATCCATATAAGCATTTACTCCCAGATATTGCTCAACGATACCCTTCACCTGAAGCTCCTTTTCATCTAGACCAGGTATAAAGCTTTTGACCTCTACAAAGTCTCCGGCTTTTGCTCCAAGGCCACGGGCGAGAATACTGGATAACAGTATCCCGTCTTCAGGTAGCTGGATCTGTTTATTATCTTTGGCCATGAAGCTGTACATCACTGTATCTGAAGGGACTGCTACAACGCTTACAGTCTTCTTTCTCCATCCATTTTTTATCTGCATAGGCATTTCTACCTTAGGCTCGATAACATCTATATCAGCAAGCTGCTTTATGTCCAAAAGTACATTTGTGGACATAGGCCTTGAAAGATCTATGCTGTAATCCATCCTCTGAAGCTCTCCATACTGGCTATCAAGGAGAGTATTCCAGATGGTAGCCATATATACAGGAAGCATTGTTATTGCGTAGGTAAGGGCAATGCCGATCACAAGAAATACAGCCCGCCTCTTTGTTCTAGATATGTTTCTAATAACGATCTTCCAGCTAAAGGATATCCTTCTCCAAACTCCTTTCAAGCCTTCAAGCCATATCCTTTTTCCGGCTTTAGGTGCCTCTGGTCTCATTGCATCAGCAGGGGTAATAGCCATTACCGACCTTGAGCCAAATAGACCTGCTGCAACACAAAAAGCAGTGGTAAGTGTTATCCCATAAACAAAGTACATTGGGTCCATAGAGGTATCCAGAACAGGTACATTCATATATTGTATGTACAGCTTTACCAAAGCTACAGATACGGGAATACTAATAAGAATACCAATGAATGATCCAAGGAGACCTATGAGGATGGAATACTTGACATAATGTAAGAGAACCTGACCATCGGTATAACCAAGACCCTTCATGACCCCTATTGCCATTCTGTCCTTTCTGACAAGCCTTGAAAGCATTATACTGATTATTATTGCTGATACAAGTAGGAATACCACAGTCATGGCAGTTGACATTATACTAAGCGAGTCTACCTCCTGCATCATAACGCTGTGGCTTAGCTGATCCTCTCTCTTAGTGACAGAGCTCACTCCGTATCTCTCAAGCTCGTCCTCAAGCTGGTCAACTATTGAATCTATTCTATTCATATAGCTACTCGATACCTTGAATACTATATCATTGTAGCTTCCCTGAAAGCCAAGTGTGGACTGAGCAAATTCCTCAGTGACATAGATTACGCCAAATCCCTTTTCATCTGGAAGGAGCTCCTGCTCATTCTCCATAAGGTAGATGTATTCAGGGCTGCCTACTTCTCCAATTACCAGAAGAGGATAGGTCTTGCCACCGATATATGGGGTTATTATATCCCCAAAGCTCATGTCCCTGCCCACAAAAAACTGCTGGAGCACAGCAGTTGAACTAATGTTATTCCCCAGTTCTTCACCAGCTATGGTGTATAGCGAGTTGATAGGTTCTTCAGATGGAGAAACAGATACAAGTCTTACTGTAACCTTTTCATCGGGATCCTCGACTTTCAAGGGCACATCAGATACAATACGGCCCTGAACAGCCTCAATTCCCTCGATAGCTAAAAGCTCCTGAACGGCACCAGCAGGTATCCTGGAGACTCTAGCAGTGATATCTGAAAAATTGGTGACCTCGTAGTACCTGTCAATTGAATTTCCCAGCTTGTCAGCAACCATACTGAAGGATATGAAGATCACAAGAGCAACTATAATCGTCACAGTTATGGATATAAACTGCCCCTTGGAGTTTTTGATCGATCTTAACAACCTTAAATCCAGCTTTTTCATCACCAAACGATCCTTTCAGGGTCAATTGGATTTTCATTAGTCTTGATCTCCGTTATCATACCGCTTCGCATACGAATGACCCGATCAGCCATCTCACCAATAGGGACATTGTGGGTTATTATTACTACTGTTTTGTTGTACTTAATATTGATATCTTTAAGCAGCTTCAATATCTTTATTCCTGTTTCAAAGTCCAGGGCACCTGTGGGTTCGTCGCACAAAAGTAGATCTGCATTCTTGGCAACAGCTCGGGCTATCGCAACTCTTTGTTGCTCGCCACCTGAGAGCTGGGAAGGGAAGTGATCCTTTCTGTCTCCAAGGCCTACAGTCTCCATTACTTCATCAATACCTAAGGCATTTTGACAGATCTCAGTTGCCAGCTCAACATTTTCCCTGGCAGTCAAGGTTCCCATAAGGTTATAGAACTGGAACACAAAACCAACCTTGTCCCGGCGATAGTAGGTCAGCTTCTTGTCGTTGAAGCCGATGATATTTTCACCCTCCATTAACACATTACCATCTGTGGGAGTGTCCATCCCCCCTAGAATATTCAATAATGTACTCTTTCCCGATCCAGAAGGACCAAGAATAACTACAAATTCTCCCTTGTATATCTCCAAATCAACTTTTTTCACCGCAACAACTTCAAGCTCTCCCATTTGGTAGAGCTTGCTGATGTTTTCCGCTTTCATTAAAATTTCAGGTGCCATCTTACCACCTCAAAAAAAAGGTAAGAGTTAAGAGCCAAGAGGTAAGAATTTAATGACTTTCTTAGTTCTTCACTCTTAGTTCTTTACTATCCTATCCTGTCATCCTGAACGGAGTGAAGGATCTTATGTGCTGTCATCCCGACCGTAGTGGAGGGATCTCGCTTCTGTCATCCTGAACATAGTGAAGGATCTCGCTTCTGTCATCCTGAACATAGTAAAGGATCTTATCTTTTCTATTGTTCATTGTTCATTAAATCATTGTGAATTGGTTTACTTCCCTATTCCTGTCGAATACTCATAATCAAGCAGTGCTAAATTATACGCATGGATCTGTACAGCAAGACTCTTCTTTGCATTCATAAGGTTTATATTTGCTTGAGTTACCTCTGTTACAGTATTTTGACCAAGTTCAAAGCTAAGTTGAGCTATCCTCAAGGCCTCCTCTGCCTGCTGCACTGCAAGCTTAAACGTTGATATTTGTTTTTCAGCAGTAATTAGGCTTAGATATGAAGATCTTACTCCCATCTCAACTGCAGTTTTTACATTTATAAGATTTAGCTCAGCTTTAGCAACTTCAGCGGCTTGCTCCCTGTATCTAAAGGTAGCAGGGGGAAACCTTCCACTGGTTGCCTTAAGTACAAGCTGTTGTATTTCATAGCTTTCTTCTACTGTTTTTAGGTTAGCATTGTTTTCAAGAGCTAATTTTATAGATTCTTCTAGTACAATCGGCTCATATACTCTAACCTCAATATTATCAGTAAGCTCTATCTCAGTTGCAAGAGTTAACCCTAAAGTATTCTTAAAACTCATTTTTTGAAGCTCATAAGCCATTGATGCGCCATCAAAGCCACTTTGCGCCTGAGCTAATCCTAGCTCCAGCCCTAACACTTGCTGCTTTGACATTAAGCCTACCTGAAGTCTAAGCTTGCCAAATTCATACTGTTTATTTGATAAATCCAAGTTTTCTTTTGCAATAGTTAGCTCTTGCTCAGATCTTTTAAGATCAAAGTAGGCTTTTTCAACATTGTATTTTATTTGGTTTTCTTTCCGATTTAGATTCCAGTTGGCTATACTCCAAGCAAGCTCTACCTGTCTTAATGAGGCTCCATTTTTAATCATTGCTCGGTTCACATTATCATCTGCTGTCACCTCATATGTTCTTGGGATATTTACATCCAAATCATAGAATTCCTTTGCTGTACGTACTGCCTTTTTGTTCTGTTTGTACTGAACCTCCGATTTTTGAAGTTCAAGCTTAGTCAGCTCTAAATCTTTGCTATTAAGTAAAGCATAGTCTATAGCTTCCGATAATGTAAGTATCATTGGCTCTTCAACGTTTGTTTCAGTTACTTGCACCGTTTGTTCTTGTACAGTTTCTGCAATCTCAGCTACCTCAGCAAAGCCTGGGGTACTTAGATTCAATAGCAATACAATGGCCATAGTTGTTATTGATATCTTTTTCATTGTTTCTCCTCCAGTCATTAATATGACTATCTGGTCATATCTATACTCATATTATACCAAAGAAATCCGGTATTAATCAACATTTGGCAAAAAAAGAAAAAGGACCGAAATCGGTCCTTTTCTAACTTAACAAAGCTGTTATTTAACTATGGTGCTGTATAAGGAGCAACTGCTACGACAACAGTTTCGCCTCTAAGAGTACCAAATGTTATTGTGTGATTTCCTATAGAAGTAGGTGCTGGTAAAGATCCTGTATACACGTATCCAACAACTTCCGTACCTACTGTTAAGTTAACAACATTATTCCCGTCTACAGCTGTAGACCAAGACACTATATTGTATACGCCTGAAGGTAAAGTGCTTGGTGTTGATCCAGCAGCTTTAGCAGTTCTAATTACAAAGTTAACCTCGTCAACTGTTGAACCTGCTTTGTAAAGGGTAACAGTGTCACCTATCTTAAGATCTGTCATACCTATTGTAGTTACAGTTGTGCCAGCTAAGTCATAGAATTTAGCACTAACAGGTTTGTACTCAATAGATGATCCTGTTACTTTTATCATAGTTCTAGTTACTTCTGTAATTACCTTAGCAACTTCATGTGTTGGTACAAGTGATATTGCATCAGCAAGAACTGCAGATTCAATTATTTCCCCTGATTTGTTACCTAATGTCAGCTTAACTACCTTGAACTTAATAGCAGTTTCTGCAGCAGTAACATCAGTGTAGTAATCAGTGAAATCACCTTCACTTAGATATCTGTTGCCATCAGCAAATGAAACCTCTAATAATCCACCTGATGTTTCTCTAACTCTGGTTACATAACCTCTTACAGCTGATGTATCATCATCATTGTCAGTTGTGTCAGCAACTACAACAACTACTTGATTCTTGCTGTTCAGATATGCCTTACCAGCATTTACTTCACTAAACTCATTCTCCATATCTGCAAAAGTTACAGTCTTCTCTGAAGTTGTGTCAAGGTCATAGAAGATTATTGTGCTGTCAAGTAGTCTGTAGTCAATTGCTCCTGGAGTAACTCTAGCATAAGTTGAGTCAAACTTGAATGAGTAGTCTTTCCCTGAAACTAAGCCCAACTCATAAGGTGTTAACTTCTCAACTTTAGTTAAATCGCCATCCTCATCAACTGTTACTTTAACAACATCATCTTTAGCTAAACCTACTGAAGCAACAATTCCACTACTACTTGTTACAGGAACCATAAAGTCAGCAGATAAAACAAATGAATTCTTAAGGTCATAGTCTACATCTTCAGCATCTTGATTAATCATATCAAGATAAACCATTGTTCCGCTTCTTCCAGGATAAATATTGGCTGGGGCATCCATTACTGCATAGAAACTAGATGTTTTTGCGAATCCAGTATCACCTACTACCAATACAACATCTCCCCAGAAATCTACAAATACTTCAACAACAGACTCCTCGTCCATCATAGCATCAAGAACATCAGCATCTAATGTTGCAAGATCTTCTTCATCAAGATATTGAGCTTCAGCCCAGTAACCGTATAATGTACCATCTAGTCTGAATGTATCATTTGTGTAAACTCTTGTAATTTCGCCTTCTGTTCCGTTGTTGTAAACAACTGCGAACTCTTCAGCATTGTTGTAGAATACTATGTCACCAGCAACAATATTAGCAACATCAATAGTCTTACCATCTTTAACTAGTGTGAAGTCTTCTACATCAAGCTCTTCATCATTCAAATCAACTATAACTTCTTCGTCAACTTCTTCAGTCAAAATGAAGCCCTCAAGAGTATAGCCTTCTGCCCAAACTATCTCATCATCACTGTTAAGGACAACCTTAACAAAATCAGCATAGCCTGTTACAAAATCATTTATAACCTTAGAGTCACCATTTACTTTCAATACTGCATCTTCATTTACTTCGTATTCAGCATCTTCTCCAACTAGAGTAAATTCGTCAGCATCATACTTTTCAACTGCATCAAACTTAACTGTGTCTTTTAGAGCATAAACTATAACCATGTCATCTTTAGCCCATGCTTTGATTGTAACACCATTAACTTCGTAATAATCAAAATCGTCAGCTACGTCTAGAGTAACATTGTTTTTGCCTCTTAAAGTAATTGTGTCCCTACTTGTGTTATAAGCAGTAACTCTTCCTTCGAAGGCTTCAAATCCCATGTAGTCAAGAAGGTAAACTTCTTCAGTTCTGTCTTCACCTGAAACGATCCACTTACCAGTACCATCTTGAATCATCATTGGGATCTCAAGTGCGTTGTCAGTCAACATTGCAACAAGTCCTCTAGTAGCAAATACGCCTTGAGTTCCTCTTGCACCATCAAGTAGACCAATGTCTTCAGCAACTATTAGGTATCCGTATGGATATCCACCTTTAGCTTGAGCTTCAAACTCATAGCCAAGTGCTCTTACAAGCATTGTAACTGCTTCTTCATACTTAACAAGTCCGTTAGGAGCAAACATACCGTTGCCGATTCCGTTAACGATACCCATGCTTCCTGCAGTTCCTACATAACCAGCTGCCCAGTGAGTAGCAGGAACATCAACAAATCCTGATGGAAGTCCCTTAGCTGCCTCAGCAACTCCTGCAAGTCCTCTTGCTCTAACAGCAACAGCAGCAAATTCTGCTCTTGTGATTGAGCCTTCTGGCTTAAAGGATCCGTCTGGATAGCCCTTTAATACGTTTAACAGCTCCAGTCTTGAAACTGGCTCTTCGTATGCTGTACCCTTAACATCTGCAAAGTCTGGAGCTGCAGATACGAAGCTGAAGCTGCTTAGCACCATGACGAGTGCAAGTACTAATGCTAAACTTTTCTTCATCAATAAAACCCTCCTTATAAAGTATATTATTTTTCCGAAGGAATGTTGGCTTTGATCAGAAGGTCATTCCTTCAAACCGCTTCTGATTAGTTCGTAGAAAATGGTAATCAATCACTTAATTACCACCATTCCACACTTGATTATAGCATTATGGCTCAGTCAAAGCAAGTCTAAGATGCCTGTGTAATAAAAATGTAACAATGGAATTTGCCCACAATTTGCCACACTTTTATTTGTTCATGTGTCTATAATACCATAATAAAATGTGTAATGACATTACAGGTGTGTTACATTCTTATTTCAAATTGCTGTAATTTGAAATAAGAGCTAAGAAGTAAGTGAGAGATAAGAGGTAAGAAAAAATAAGTAAGAGTTAAGAGCCAAGAGGTAAGAAAAAGATAGGTAAGAGTTAAGAGCCAAGAGATAAAAAAAAGATAGGTAAGAGCTAAGAGCCAAGAGCTAAGAGAGAATATCTAAGAACTAAGAGCCAAGAGCTAAGAAAAAAACTGGTAAGGTTATTTGTCCAGTTTCTTCTTACAGGTTAATACCGTGGAATGTAGCATTCTAACCAGCTCATCACAATCCCTATGTAGCGTTTTATACATTGGATCAGAAATATAATCAGTCCTCTTTAGTAACTCTATCCAATACAAAGTTTCGTTTGCTTCCTTTAACGCGATACTCATCTTGTGTATAAAATCAAGATCACTTTGAGCAAATCTTGCCTCTCTAATGTTTGCGCCAATACTTGTTCCACTGCAAATAATTTGGTTTGAAATAGAATATTCCTTAGTCTTTTGAAGTTCTTTATTAAGATTTACTATCTTGACTGCAAAATCCATGCTTTTGGATGTTAATTTACTTTCCGTCATAATTCCTCCGTTATGTTATAATCAGACTTTAATCGTTTTCTTAGCTCTTACCTCTTCACTCTTAGTTCAGGAAAATAAGCAAATGCTTATTTTCCTGACAATAGTTCAACCGCTTTTTTAAGCTGCAAATCTTCCTCTGCTGTGTTAAAGATTTTAATGTCTGGTTCAATACCGATACCGTGAATACGGGTCATATTTGGAGTCAGGTATTCTGCAGTGGTCAGCTTGATAAGTCCACCGTCCATCAATGGAATCAGTGACTGGACTATTCCCTTGCCGAAGGTTTTGTTTCCTACTATAATACCTGCCTTGTTATCCTTTATTGCTCCTGTAAGTATCTCTGAAGCGGAGGCGCTGTTTTCGTTTACTAGAAGCACCAGCTGAAAGTTCGGAACTGTTTTACTTGAATTGTATGTGTATAGCTCCTGACCCTTTTCTCTGATATGGACTACTGGGCCATTGGATACAAAGAGTCTTGATACCTTTATTCCTTGGTCGAGAAGTCCTCCTCCGTTGTTCCTTATATCAAGGATCAGCTTCTCAATTCCTTGATTTTTAAAAATATCCATCGCATTCTTGATTTCGCTATCCGCATTCTTATTAAACTCAACAAGCTTGATGTAACCAATATTGTCGTTAACTATTTTAAATGTCACTGGATTGACATTGACTTCATCCCGTTCAATGTCAAAGTATATTATTTCAGCAGATCCTTCTCTCAAAACACCAAGCTTAACGAAGGTCCCCTTATCTCCCTTGATCCTAGCTGCTGCATCTGCTGTAGTCATTTCAATAGTACTTTCGCCATTGATGGACACTATATTGTCATTAGGCAGAATTCCTGCCCTTTTAGCATTTCCTCCCTCGATAGTATCAATTACCTTGATGTAATCATCCGATTTCTCGATATACAAGCCCACTCCATAAAAGCTGCCATATACATCTGAATACAGTATTTCTGCTTCCTCGGGAGTGTAATAGTCGCTGTAGGGATCTATCGATTCCAGCATACCTTTAAGAGCAGACTCAACAAGGGTCTTATCCTCAATATCAAGTGGGTATGCTTCTTTTATATACTGGTATACCTGAAGGAAAAGATAGATATCTGTTTGAGGGTGATTTTCAATGTCGTTTTGATCGACCGCAAAGGCTGATGTGGGGATGAGTAATGAGAAGATAATTAGGAATAAGAGTAATTGTTTTTTCATGGGAAACCTCCGTTTAATTAATGAACATCGAACAATGAACAATGAAAAATAGCTAAGAGATAAGAAGTAAGAGCCAAGAATTTCATTGGCAAATACACGCCTACTTAGTTTAACCAGGTATATTTGTGCGCACAGCTAAAAGGGTGTACTCTGTATATTACAGTGTACACCCTTCAAGGTTATTGTTCAATATTCAGGAAGTGGTTATTCGTCTTTCTTCCTCTTTAACATTATGCCTATTGCCATCAACAGCGCCCCGATTCCTGCCATTTCACCTGCTCCAAAGGTTCCTGTCCTTGGAAGTATCGGTGCTTGTGGAAGTGGTTCTGTTGGTACTACTTCAACTGTTACTGGTGGTAATACTACAGGCGGTGGTGCCAAAGGTGGCTGCTTTGGTGTAACTGTAACTACCTCTTCAGCGTCTCTGTAGTAGGTTACAACTATCCTAATTGATGAATCAGGCATTGTACCGCTTACCACTCTACTATTTGGTGTATAATCATCTATAGTTGGTGATTCTACTCTATATCTTTGACCAGCTTCAAGTCGATCGGTATACGCTTCATGTGCTGTATCTCCATAGGAGTAGACATATACTATAGTTAAATTGTACTCTCTTACTACTGGCGGAGGTGGTGGTGTGTTTGCTCTCCACTGTGCTGTATATGTTGCATTCCCAGTTACTTTTGCTGATGGTGTTGGACTCCAACCGTTGAATGTATGTCCGCTATTCCCTGGTGTTGCCGGTGCAGCTGGAGTTGGATCCCCTACCAACAATTTAGAGGTTACTTTAGGAGAAAATGTTCCTTGAGTTCCTGGTGCATAGGTTACAGTGTAATAGGTTGGGGTAACTTCGTTCGCTTTGAAGTTTGCAGTATAAGTTGCGTTTTCAGTTACATTTGTTTCACTTCTTGTTGATGAGGTATCACCATCGCTCCACGATACAAAATGATATCCTAGATCTGGGACTGCTGTCACTTCTGTTGTACTTCCTCCAGATGCTACTGTTTGTGGAGTTGTTCCGCTTATGCTTCCTCCCGTTTCTGCTGTATAGGTTATTGTGTAATTATTTAATATATAATACACATTTTTGGTGCTGTTATTCACAGTAGGAGTGAATGATAAGTCTTGATTAGGCATCAAAATATATCCTTCCGTCGCATTTGGAGTAGGTACTGGAACCGATGTTCCTGGAACCGCAAACCTAAGAACTGGATTAGGTGATATTCCTGGTACCTTATCGTCTGAACCATAAATATAATAATTTATTATATATCCATCAACAATGTCTACAGATTCAGATTTTACATCAAATCCACCTGCTGACGTAAAAATACTAATTGTAAAAGGATCTTCAAGAACTAAATCACTTAAATTAAAACTTACAACTACCCAGTTCGGATCTTTATTCCCTGAAGAGTTTAAGCGGTATAACCGTTCTCTGCCCTCTACAGTAATTGGCGAGCCGACTGGGTAACGATCTACAGTTTTTAAGGTTACTTGGATCCCTTCATACTGAATCGATACAATATCTTTTTGATCTTCTAGAATACCTAAAAACAAATCGTCGCCATCTATCCAAATTAACTGAACATCGGTCTTGGAATTGCTTGAATCCATGAATGTTTCTAATACATCAGATGTGGCTTGATAATTCTGCCCCACTTCTGCAAAACTAACCCCCATCCCTGCGATCATTGAAAAAACTAATAGAAATGTAAGTAATTTTCTAACTCCCTTTTTCATAAATTCTCTCATCTCTTTAGATAGATTCCTAAAGAAAGTCGGTTGCACTAGTTACTCTATGCATCTCAAGTGCCCAGGTACAAGATGCATTTCATCGTATCCTTTCTGCTTCCTTTTGTTAAACGACTCTGCTGTGCTTCCCAAATAATTCCTCCTCGGATGCCTCTGCAAGATATCTTCTCCCAGCCTCCTCTTTTACCTTGGTTATATCTGTATATACAAGCATAAGATAATCTCTTTCGTCGCTATACAGGTTGACCAGGTACCATCTATTTAGCCTTTGCACGTAATGCTCGAATTTCCTCCTTGATTTTGGAAGCATGTGGTAATGAAAGTCTTTTAAACCAAGGATCGGACTTTCAATATCCATTACCATGTCGGCTAGCTTCATTCCTAAAATGTATTCAGAAGAAACTCTTGCTGCTTGAGAAAAGTTGTCGCTGACTTCTATCAGGATATAATCCAAAAACCTACCATTCTCAGTGAAAAGGGCTTTAAACCTTATATAAAAGTCATTTTTTGAAGGGTACTCCACGCTGATCCCCCCTTTGATTTCCTCTACTTGTCTTAAATATACCACTCTTCAATTTTACCTTCCTTTTATAGCAGTTTTATTTTAGTTTTATTATTAACAATTTACCGTATTATTGAAGTAGAGAGGCTCAGCCTCTCTACAAATTAGTATCTATTAAATTGGTTTTGACTATTTTATTTCTTTTTACCTTGGAGAAGCAATCCTACTGCCAACATTGCTGATCCTAGTCCTGTAATTGTAATTGGATCGATATTGCCTGTCTTAGGCAATGTTGCTGTTGGAGCCGGAGCTGATGCTGGAACTTCTTCGTCTGTTATAACAGGATTATCAGGAGCTCCTTGCGGTATTAGCTGTTGATCTTCTGGTATTTCTATGGTTTCGGATGAATTAAGAACATTCTCTCCGTTATTTGACTCTCCATTATTCTGTGAAGAATTGTTGCTAGGTTCTTCTACTTTAGGTTCTTCTT
>DAIPJA010000017.1:15464-18994 GCA_036770525.1 Gudongella sp.
CCTTAGGTTCTTCTTCCTTAGGTTCTTCTTCCTTAGGTTCTTCTTCCTTAGGTTCTTCTTCCTTAGGTTCATCGCCAGGTTCGTCGCCAGGTTCATCGCCAGGTTCGTCGCCAGGTTCGTCGCCCTCGGTTCCCTTATCCTTAAAATTCTTTGAATTTACCTTCTTACCATCCTCATCGTACACTTCAACCTTATTCACTCCGCCTTTGTTCTTCCCTGGCTGAGTTATTTCAAAGCTATCGTCTTCTGAATCAGAATCAAGATCTTTTGATCCGTCAGGGCTTCCTATGATTGTACCATTCTCGTCGCCAACCTTTGGGTTATTACCATTTGATGGATTGTCTTTATCCTTTAGATGAATTGCATTAGAATTGTTATCCTTGTCCTTGCCAGGAGCTGCAAAGCTTATTTGGTAATTTGCTATTACAGATATTGCTAATATTAGTACTAATGCGATTGATAGAGCTTTTTTCATGATATTCCCTCCCAAGTTTGCTTCTCTATTTAACAGTCTATGTATACTCGTTTTATTTTCTTATCATAAATATACACTTCCCCAGTTTTATTAGGGTTTTAGGCTAATTTTATTTCAGTTTTATTTCGATTATTTTATGTTTATCGTAAAATAGCACAAAAAAATAGAGCTATTCAGCTCTATTTAGGAGGGTTAAACCTATTTGAAATTTAAACTCGTGTTCTTTTCGATTGGTTTAGATTTTATCATAATACCAAAGTTGCTCATATCAAGCTCGTTGTATTTTTTCATGACCCGTTTTTCAATTGTAGTGATCGCACCTTCCTTCACATCTGGAAGTAGGACAAGTAATTGAGTGTCATTCCAAAATGTGTAGATGTCACCCCTTCTAAGAGAAGTATCTAGAACAAAGGTCATCAGCTTACTCCAATCAGAATACTTTTCGCTCATATCGTTATTTTCATTAGCTGATTTCAAGGTTAGTAGGGTAATATAGTCGATTTGACCATTCTCTTTTCTCAATCTTTTATGGCTGTTATATAAAAATCTGAAATATTCCGCATCGCACAGGAGCGGACCACTTTTTTCCTTCTCTTCCAGCTTTTTGTCCAGTTCCTTGATGTCTAAATCAGTTTTCTCGGTTGAGTAGTTCTGGATTCGTCTTTGTATCTCCCTCATCGCAGAGGTGGAGGTTATACCCATTTCCTTTTCAAAGGCTATCTGCATGAACTCAAAATGGTTCAGAGCATTCTTTATTTTCCCCAGCTTCAGGAGGCTTTCTATCATGAATATATGAAGCTTTTCCTCATAGGGTTCAATCGATATTGCTTCTTCACAAAGGCTTACTATCGACTCGTTGTCATCCTTGGCTGTATATAGATTTGCAAGATTTTCTATGGTTTTTACGTATAGTCTTTTGTAGAAGCTTCTTACAGGCACAAGCCAGACCTCGTAGGTATTTTCATAAAGGTAGCTTCCCTTGTAGAGCTTTGTTGCATCTCTGTAGGCTTTTATTGCAGCCTCTCGGTTTTCGAGCATAAGGTCGTTGCCTTTTTGGATCAGCTTCTCCATTTCTTCAGAGTCGATGACTACGTCGCTTCCTACCTCCAGAGTATAATAGCCGTTGTTGAAGGTAATGTTCAGGTACTCTTCACTAGGCAGGATGCTCTTTAAAATCTGTCTGAGTCTGAAGATCTGTCCTCTTATCATGTTTTTCGGATCATTTGATTCCTGCTCCTGCCACAGGTTGTCAATTATGGTCTCCGGCAACAGCTTTTTGTTCTTGAAGGTGAGGAAATATTGAAGAAGCTTGAACAGCTTATATGAACGGCTTGCGTCCTGCATTACGGACTGTCCGTCTATACACATATCGAATTCGCCCAATGTTGTAATGTAAAGCTTCATCGTAACACCTCCCTTAAATTCAACTATACCCAATTAATCAGATTATGTACACATATTTTTGATTAATTGGAACTATTTTTGCCATAATTTACACATATTTAACCTCGTGAATATAGCTATTCGTAGGTAGTAGGTAGTTTTTAGCACGATAAGATAATTTAAGGGGTCAGGGGCTAGGGGTTAGGAGTAAGAAATAACTGCAAAACGTGGGTAAATTTTTGCCTTTTTTACTCATGTTTTTGGAATATGGGTAATTGGTACATAAAAATTCAGTGAATAAGTATTAATGAATAGTGAATAGTGGGAAAAGAAAAGCGAAGAAGAGGGGATTCCTCGACTTCGCTCGGAATGACAGAGTTAAGCCAATTGACAATGGACAATTGACGATTGACAATTGAAAGATTTAAGATTTAGACAGAAAAAGAGAAAAAGAGATTCTTCACTTCGTTCAGAATGACAGATGAAAACAAGTAAGAGATAAGAGCTAAGAGGTAAGATAAAGAAAAAAACAGATTCTTCACTTCGTTCAGAATGACACGCTTCTGAGCGGAGCGAAGAATCTTAGCTCTTACTTCTTAGTTCTTAGCTATCTTTAAACTAGGTTTCGTTTTACGATTTCATTCACAACAAATGTTGCGACGTCCTCAGCGTAGCTGCCTGTTCCAAAGCCTGCGTCGTAGCCAAGCTCCTTGGCTAACTCGTGGCTTAGTCTTGGACCTCCGCAGACGAGAACTATCTTGTCCCTTATGCCCTCGGCTTCAAGAAGCTCAACAAGCTCTGTAAGGTTTGGGATGTGGACGTCCTTTTGTGTAACTACCTGTGATACCAGGATTGCATCTGCCTTAAGCTCTATTGCCTTAGCGACAAGCTCCTCGTTTGGAACCTGGCTTCCAAGGTTGTATGCATCCATTCCTTCGTATCTTTCAAGTCCGTAGTGCCCAGCGTAGCCCTTCATGTTCATGATGGCATCGATACCAACAGTGTGGGCATCTGTGCCTGTACATGCTCCAAGTACCACAACCGGTCTTTTGATGTTGTCTCTGATGAAGGCTTCTATGTCTTCCTTCTCCATTACATCAACATCTACCTTTGGTACCTCAATTGTAGTGTAGTCGACTGTGTGGACAGTCTTTCCATAGACTACAAAATAGGTGTAGCCTATCCCTAGGTCGTGTGAGTATACTACTGCAGGCTCCTCAAAGCCCATTTTTGCTGCAAGCTGTCTTGCTGCCTCGTTTGCCTCGTCTCCGTAGGGTACGGGTAAGCTGAAGCCAAGTTGAACAGCTCCGTCGTTCATTGTATCGCCATAGGGTTTTACCCTTGTTAAATCTACCTTTTGTACCTCGTACATTACTTGTCACCTCCAAGCATCATTGGGATGAAGGGATTGAAATAGCCTGCATCCTTCTTGGTGACTCCGTCAAGGCCCTTGCCTCCGGTCCTTGACCTTCTTACTCCACCGAATTTACCTTGCTCAATAGTTTGGAACAAGCCTTCCTTCTCAATTTTAGCAAGAAGCTCTGTTGCTTCGTCCAGTACCTTGTGAGCTCTGGTCTGGATCACTCCGCCATCCTTGAACTCGATCTCGTCGCTTATGTGTCTAGCGTTGTTGAAGATGTACTTGGCATTCTCTATTGATAGGTATCTGTCG
>DAIPJA010000018.1:0-18898 GCA_036770525.1 Gudongella sp.
GGTGGAATGCCGATGGAAATGGGAAGCGTGGAGGATATTTTTGCAAATCCACAGCATCCATACACTCAAGGACTTTTAAAATCTGTTCCGAGGATGGACAGAGAGCAAAAGGAAAGACTTAAGCCGATAGCAGGATCTCCTCCGGATCTTTTGAAGCCTCCTGCTGGATGCCCATTTTCAACCAGATGTCCTCATGTAATGCAGATTTGCAAGGAGCAACCTGCGCCAATGTTTAAGGTAGGCGAAGATCATACATCAGCATGCTGGCTACTCCACGAGGATGCCCCGTTAGTTGAAGGCTTTGGAAAGGGGGTTCTGTAGGATGGAACAAAACAGACCACTATTGGAAATCAAAAATCTTAAGAAATATTTCACTATAGAGACAGGAGGCTTTTTCAACAGAAGAAGCGCGAATCTGACAGCTGTTGACGACGTGTCATTTTATATCAAGAAAGGCGAGACCTTTGGACTTGTTGGAGAATCAGGCTGTGGAAAGTCGACTCTTGGAAGATCCATCGTCAGACTTTATCAGCCAACAGGCGGACAGATCATATATGATGGAGACGACATTACAAATATATCCCAACACGAGATGCTTAAGTACAGGAAGAGACTTCAGATGATATTTCAGGACCCTTACGCATCCTTAAACACAAGGCTTACTGTTTCAGAGATCATCGGAGAGGGTATAGAAACTCACAAGCTCTATACTGGTCAGGAGAAGCTGGATAAGATTTATGAACTTCTTACGACCGTAGGACTTAAAAAGGAGCATGCCAACAGGTATCCCCATGAGTTCTCAGGCGGACAAAGGCAGAGGATCGGTATTGCAAGAGCTCTTGCTGTAGAGCCGGATCTAGTGGTATGTGATGAGCCAATTTCGGCACTAGATGTGTCAATCCAGGCACAGGTAGTAAATATGCTTGAGGATCTACAGGACAACATGGGCCTTACCTATCTTTTCATCGCCCATGACCTGTCAATGGTCAAGCACATTTCCGACAGGATAGGTGTAATGTACCTTGGCAAGATGATGGAGATCACTGATAGCAATGAGCTTTACAGAAGGCCGCTGCATCCATATACTCAGGCTCTTCTATCCTCGATACCTATTCCTGATCCGAAGAAGAACAAGGAGCACAAGAGGATAATACTTCAGGGAGACGTAAAGAGCCCTATAGATCCTCCTGAAGGGTGCAGGTTTGCCAGCAGGTGCAGATATGCTATAGACATCTGTCGTGAGGTAACCCCTGAGCTTCGTGAGGTTGAGCCAGGCCACTTCGTAGCCTGCCATCTTGTTAAATAGACAAAATGTGGTATAATATACTAAAGTGAGCTTAGTGCAAAGCAATACAGAAATTCATGAGTTTAGTATTTAATCCGGAACGTCCGGTTTAAATAGCAGCATCAACATCAATAAGGAGGGGAAAAAATGAACAAAAGACTATTAGCGCTCGTACTGGTACTGACAATGGCTGTATCATTGTTGGCAGGATGTGCACAGCCGGCACCTGCACCAGCACCAGCACCAGAGCAACCTGCAGAGCAACCAGCAGAACCAGCAAAAGAAGCAGTTTTCAACTGGAATATAGGTGCAGATCCTAAGACTATCGACCCAGTTCTAAACGGAGCAAGTGATGGTGGAGACGTCATCAACCAAACTTTCGAGGGTCTGACAAGAGAAAAGAGCGGTACTGTATATCCTGGAATCGCTGAAAGCTGGGAAGTATCAGAAGACGGTCTTACTGTTACCTTCAAGCTGAGAGAGTCCAAGTGGTCTGATGGTTCACCACTTACAGCTCACGACTTCGTATACTCCTGGAAAAGAGGAATGGATCCAGCTACAGCTTCAGAGTATGCATGGATTTGGGAGTACACAAACATAGTTGGTGCTTTTGACGCAGTAAATGGAGCATCACTTGATGCAGTTGGAGTAAAAGCACTTGATGATCAAACTCTTGAAGTTAAGCTTATAACTCCTACAGATTATATCGTAAGCTTACTATCCTTCTACCACTTCCTGCCAACTAAGCAATCAGCAGTAGAAGCTGGAGCAGACGGCGCATGGGCAAAGGATCCTGCTGTAGCAGTATCAAATGGACCTTTCAAGTTGACAAGCTATAAGATAGGCGAAGGCTTGACACTTGTTAAGAACGAAAACTACTGGAACGCAGCAGAAGTTAAGATCGACAGGATCGAAGGTAAATTCATCGACGAGCAAGCAACAGCTTACCAAGCATATCAGGCAGGCGAGCTTCATCTGTTACCAGATGTTCCACCAGCAGAGATACCAACTCTAATGGCAGAGAGCTCAGAATTCTATGTATTCCCACTATTGGGAACTTACTACTATAACATCAATATGGATCTTCCGATGTTCCAGGACGTAAGAGTTAGAAAAGCTCTTAACCTTGCAATTGACAGAGAGCTTATAACTGAGACTATGGGATCAGGACAAATTCCTGCAGCAGGCTTTGTACCTCCAGGATTCCTAGATCACGAAGGAAATGACTTCTTCGAAAAATCAGGCACTTACGGAATCGCATCCGATGCTAGCAAGGTTGCTGAAGCTCAAGCGTTATTGGCTGAAGCTGGCTTCCCAGGCGGCGCAGGATTCCCAGAATTTACACTTATGTACAATACAGGCGCTGGTCATCAACAAGTTGCTGAGCTTGTACAAGAAATGTGGAAAACTAACCTTGGTATAAGTGTTAAGCTTGAAAACCAAGAGTGGGCAGTATTCCAAGATACTAGAAAAGAAGGAGACTATGAAGTTGCTAGAGGCGGATGGCTGACAGACTTCATGGATCCAATGGGACTTCTTGCAATATTTACAAGCGAGAATGCATACAACGATCCAAACTTTAAAAATTCAGAATATGACACACTTCTTTCAACAGCTGCTAAGACAAGAGGAGCTGAGCACTTTGAGGCTCTTTACGCAGCTCAGGAAATACTGATGTCAGAGCTTCCTATAATCCCAGTATATCACTATACTGATATAGTTCTTGCATCACCAAAGCTTCAAGGATGGGACAGATCAGTTCTTGGAACTCTAGACTTCTCAACAGCTTCTATAGTAGAATAATCTAAGCTAAATCAGACGCAGTCCTTCGGGGCTGCGTTTTGTTTTAAAGCAGTGGGGAAGGTTCCTGCTGCTTTTTTCTTTTCTTGGCATTAGTTGTTTGTTTCGTTCTTTTATGCTAAAATGTATCCTAACATGCTTTAATTGAAAGAAGGATATTGATGGACAGACAATACAAAAAATTAATGATAATATCTGTGTTCCTATGGTTAGCTACAAACTTCCACCATCCCGTAAATCCAACATATTTTACACAGTTGAATTTGCCAAGCCATGTATTTGGTACCTCGATGGCTGTTATGGTATCAGTAGTATTCCTGACTTCACCCATATGGGGAAGCTTGGGAGATAATTACGGCAGAAAGAAGACTCTTGTATACTCTACGCTTTTTTACGGATTGACTCAGATAACATACGGAATGTCCACTCAGCTTTGGCACATACTCCTGCTTCGTGCTATTGCAGGGTTGTTCAGCGGAGGGTTCATGGTAGGATTTCTTGCAGCTGTTGTGGATGTATCCAATGAATCCAACAGAGCTGAAAGGATAGCTGCCTTCTCAGCTGTGATGAGCGTTTCCATGTCTGCAGGCTTTCTCATAGGTGGAATCCTGGGTTATCTTCCGGTCAGGTATGTATTCTATATTCAGGGGATCACTATGATAGCAGTGAGTCTTGCGATACATTTAGCCCTGGGAGAGACCAATTCTCCTTCAGGTAAGAGCTCCAAGCCCGATTTTATCTGGAATATTTTAAAGGATAGAGAAAAATCAAAGGCAGTATTCACTCCATGGATCATGATTTTCCTTGGCGTGACTCTTTTCGTGTTTATCGCTTACTCCAGCAACACGAATGCATTCAACTATTATCTAAAGGAGCAGCTGGATTTCAAGCCAGTTGTGAACGGCATATGGAGGGCGGGAACAGGAATATTCGGCCTCATTGCAAATCTTACTATAAATGTTTGGATAGCAAGAAATTATAAGGGGAAGAATGCTCTGATAATTTTCTTGAGTTTAACTCTACTCGGTGCATTTATGATTTTTGCCAATAAAAGCATTGTTCCGTTTATGGCGTGGAGTCTTTTCTATTTTACAATGCATACTGTTCTTTTTCCAATGCTCCAGAGCTTTGCAGTCAAGAGCACAGAGCATGGCGCAGGGTTTATGTCAGGCTTGTTCAGTGCATCCAGGTCTTTAGGCGAAATGCTGGGGGCCCTTATAGCGGGATTTGCATATGGAATAGGCAACAGAGTACCGTTCTTGCTGTCTATAATCGCAATGGCCATCGCACTGATCCTTGGGGTCATGCAGCTAACTCTAAGAACCGGAAAAGAAATAAATTGAAATTAGAAGACAAAACATTTAATATTAAGATATCGAGAACTGGAAGGGAATGATTTTAATGAAAGTAAAGAAAACTGTATCGATAGTGCTGGCAATAATAATGGTGGTAGCCATGATAGTTCCTGTGCTGTTAAATGCTTTCTATTAAACCAGGTATAAGCCTGGTTTTTTGTTTGTAAAAAAATAGATGGGTATAAAAGATATGAGCGTTTACAAGTTGGGAGGGATACTGATGAAGGATAAGTACAGATTGATGCCGGAGGAGCTGACCAGTCCATGCAACATTGAGCTTCTTGATTTTCAAACCACCGAGACTGTTGAGCCTTTGAAGGGGATAATCGGCCAGGATAGAGGTGTAGATGCCTTAAGCTTTGGTCTTAAGATGAGGAAGAGGGGCTATAATATCTATGTTGCCGGTTTGAGCGGAACAGGTCGCAGCAGCTTCACATATTCCATAGCTCAGGATTTTGCGAGAAAACAGCCCGTACCTCAGGACTGGGTATATGTTTACAACTTCAACAAAAAAGAATCTCCCAAGGCTTTGCCGTTTCCACATGGTAAGGGGAAGGATTTCAAAAAAGATCTGGAGGGCCTTGTAGAAGGCTTTAAGAAGACCATTCCGGAAGCTTTTTCCGGGATAGAGTATGAGAACAGAAAGAACAATCTGTTCAAGATAACCAACCAGAAGAAAAGTGAGGTCCTTAAGAAGCTCAACGAAAAGTCCCAGGAGTTTGGCTTCGTATATACTCCAAGCGACCAGGGTCTTATTTCAATACCTCTCAAGGAGGGAAAGCCAATCAATGAGCAGGAGTATAGCTCATTGTCTCTTGAAGAGCGTGAAAGCATGATGGAGATGTATGAGGAGCTAAGGATCGCTACAGTTGAGGAGTTTAACGACCTGAGGCTGCTGGATGAAGAACTGGAGGATTACCTCACACAGCTTGATGAAAATATGGCAAAGGAGCTTATCCAGTACGACATAAAGAAGCTTTTGGACAGCTATGGAAGCATACCCTCAACTGCAATATACCTAAACGAGCTGGAAAAGGACATCATAGAGAATATCGAGAAATTTAAGGCCAAAGCAGCACCGAAGAATTTCTCTCTATTTGACATACCAATGCCTTCCGACGATAATTTCTTCATAAGATACAAGGTCAATCTTTTCGTGGACAACAGTCATCTGGAACATGCACCCATTATAAACGAATCAAATCCAGTGTACAACAACCTGATGGGAAGTATTGAATACAGGAGCCATATGGGGGTTCTGACTACAGACTTTATGCAGATAAAACCCGGCTCTCTCCATCAAGCAAATGGAGGATATATTGTATTCCAGATGAAAGAGATATTGAACAACCCCATATCCTGGGAAATGCTTAAAAGGTCCTTAAAGACCAATGAAATAAATATTGAGAACTATAATAGACTTATGGGCATGGCAATCACCTCGAGTCTTAAACCAGAGCCTATACCCCTCGATGTCAAGGTAATTATAATCGGGGATGACTACACCTACAGTATTCTATATGATTATGACGACGATTTTAGAAAGCTTTTTAAGGTAATGGCAGATTTTGATATTGAGATGGAGAAGAATCCGGAAAACATAAAAAGAATGGCAGAATTTATTTCAACTCACACAAAGGAAAGCGGCATTAAACCCTTTGACAAGACCGCTGTAGCAAGAGTGGTTGAGTTCAGCACAAGGCTGGCCGGACACCAGGGGAAGCTAAGCACTCAGTTCAATCAAATAATTGAGATACTGTACGAAGCAGATCTTTGGGCTGAACAGGATGGAAACAGCATCATCACAGAAAAGCATGTGAAGGAAGCGATCGATGGCAAGATAAAACGGTCCAACAAGTACGAGGAAAAACTGAATGAAATGTTCGTCGAGGGTACTCTTCTCATAGACATAGATGGAGAGGAGGTAGGCCAGATAAATGGATTGGCAGTTATGGGAACCGGGGAATACAGCTTCGGAAAGCCCAGCAGAATAACGGCGACCGTATATCGGGGCGAGAAGGGAGTAATCAACATTGAGCGGGAAGCAAGACAAAGTGGGAGGATCCATGACAAGGGCGTACTCATACTAAGCGGCTATCTTGGGCAAAGATACGCTCAGAAAAAGCCATTAGGTTTAACCATTGGTATCGGCTTCGAGCAAAGCTATTCAGTGGTAGATGGGGACAGCGCCTCAAGTACTGAGCTCTATGCTATACTTTCGTCCATCTCAGATGTCCCTATCAAGCAGTATCTTGCAGTAACAGGCTCAGTGAATCAGAAGGGCGAGATCCAGCCAATAGGCGGAGTAAATGAAAAAATCGAGGGATATTTCCAGGTCTGCAAGATCATGGGACTTACAGGTAAGCAGGGTGTCGTAATACCAAGAACAAACCTTAACAACCTGACCTTGAGGGAGGAAGTAGTTGAAGCAGTAAGGAATGGAGAATTCCACATATATGCGATCGATCATATAGAGCAGGGGATAGAGGTTTTGATGGATAAGACCGCAGAGGAAATAGACCTGCTTATTAATGGGAAGCTGGAAGCCATGTATTCCCAGGAGGAAGAAAAATGAGCGAAAAAAGGTTAATTATGGCTATTGAGCTAAAGTTGTTCATGGAGCAGGTCCTTAAGAGCTATAAAGTACCAGACGATGAGGCTGAGATAGTTGCTGATGTCCTTATATCTGCAGACATCCAGGGTATAGATTCTCACGGGATCGGTCGTTTCAAGCCAATATATGTCGACCGTTTGGAGGAAGGTATACTTGAGCCTGTCACCAGACTGGAGGTAGTTAGTGACAATATGGCGACAGCCATCCTGGATGCCCATGACGGTTTTGGACATGTAGCAGGCAAGAGGGCTATGGAGCTTGCCATTGAAAAGGCAAAGATTTATGGAATATCCATCGTATCAGTAAAAAATTCCTCACACTACGGGATAGCAGGCTATTATGCTCAGATGGCTGCTGAAAAGGGTATGATAGGCATCACAGGAACCAATGCAAGGCCATCCATCGCTCCGACGTTCGGGGTTGAGAATATGCTTGGAACCAATCCGTTAACGCTGGCAATACCAAGCGATGAGGACTTTGACTTTGTTCTCGATTGTGCTACGTCGACTACCCAAAGAGGAAAGATAGAGAAGTATGCCAGAGAAAACAGGCCTCTTCCCAAGGGATGGGTGATCGACCATCAAGGAAACAGTGGAGAGGATCCTAAGCTGGTACTTGATCAACTTGTAAAAGGCTACGCAGCCTTGACTCCACTTGGTGGCGTTGGAGAAGACAATGGCGGGTATAAGGGCTATGGTTATGCGACCTTCATTGAGATACTATCCTCAGGGCTCCATCTGGGTCCGTTCATGCAATCACTTGTCGGCAAGGATGAAAGCGGTAAACCGGCTCCATATAGACTTGGTCATTTCTTCATTGCTATAAATGTAAGTCATTTCGTCGATGAAGAGAGCTTCAGAAAGCACACTGGCGATATACTGCGAGCACTCAGGGCATCTCAAAAAGCTCCCGGAGAGGACAGGATATATACAGCAGGGGAGAAGGAGCATATCTTCAGGCTCCAACGGGAAAAGACCGGTATCCCGATCGATAATGTCGTCTACGATCAAATAAGAGAGCTTCAGAGAAGATGCGGACTAAAATAAAAGCAACGGGGACTTGGACTGTCCCTGTTGCTTTTTCGTTTCTGATTTTTCTAAGACTGATAAACAACAAAAAAACAATGGTTATTCCACTCAAATCCTTTGACACACTAACGTGGTTGGGATAAAATAATCAAGTTAAAAAGTGTATAAAGAAGGAGGGGAATCAAAGTGGAAACCAAGTACATTTTTATCACGGGAGGAGTCGTGTCATCCCTTGGGAAAGGGATCACAGCCGCAAGCCTTGGAAGACTCTTGAAAAGCAGAGGACTGAAGGTCACGATCCAAAAGTTTGATCCTTACATCAACGTTGACCCAGGGACACTTAGCCCATACCAGCACGGAGAGGTATTTGTTACTGAGGACGGAGCAGAGACCGATCTTGACCTTGGTCATTACGAAAGGTTTACTGATGAAAATCTTGACTCTGACAGCAGCGTCACTACAGGAAGTGTCTATTGGGCAGTTCTGAACAGAGAGAGAAACGGTGACTACGACGGAAGGACAGTCCAGGTGATTCCCCATATCACAAACGAGATCAAGGAGAGGATAATAAAGGCATCGAAAAGCAAGGATGTCGATGTTATAATCTCTGAGATAGGAGGAACTGTAGGCGATATCGAATCACTGCCGTTTCTTGAGGCGATAAGACAGATTAAGCATGACGTTGGCAGGGAGAATGTTATGTACATCCATGTCACCCTGATACCGTATCTTTCTAAGGCAGGAGAATTGAAGACTAAACCTACCCAGCATAGTGTGAAGGAGCTTCGAAGTATAGGGATACAACCGGATGCATTGATATTAAGGACCGAAAAGCCATTGGACAGAGGAATCAAGGAGAAGGTAGCGCTATTTACAGACCTTGATCCAAGCTCAGTAATCGAGAATGGGGATGCTGCTTGCATTTACCAGGTACCGCTACTGCTGGAATCAGAGGGCCTTGCTGAAAATGTATTAAAGCACCTTGGTCTAAGCTGCACTGCACCTGATCTTTCTGATTGGAGATACCTGGTTGACAGGGCAACAAACCCAAGCAAATCAGTCAGGATAGCTCTTGTTGGAAAATACGTGGAGTTGAAGGATGCCTACCTTTCTGTTATTGAGGCATTAAGACATGCCGGCATCGAAAATGACGCCGAGATTAAGCTTGAATGGATACATTCAAGAGACGTCACAGACCAGAACTCGGCCAGACTGTTTGGTGAGGCTGACGGGATACTGGTACCTGGAGGCTTTGGGCAGAGAGGTATGGAAGGAAAGATTTCAGCTATAAGATACGCAAGGGAGAACAAGGTGCCCTATCTTGGACTATGCCTTGGTATGCAGCTTGCAAGCATAGAGTTTGCGAGGAATGTTGTAGGCCTGACTGGTGCCAACAGCACAGAGCTTGAGCCAAATACTCCCTATCCGATAATCGATATACTTCCCGATAAAAGAGATATTACAAAGCTGGGAGGGACCCTGAGACTTGGTTCATATCCATGTATATTGAAGGAAGGCTCTAAGGCAAGGGAAGCTTATGGAGCAGAAATGATCCACGAAAGGCACAGACACAGATATGAGTTCAACAATCTTTACAGAAAGCAGCTTGCGGAAAAGGGATTCAGCTTCTCGGGTCTTTCGCCCGACGGGGATCTAGTTGAGATAGTTGAGATAAAGGACCATCCGTGGTTTGTCGCCTGCCAATTCCACCCGGAATTTAAGTCAAGGCCGACAAAAGCTCACCCGCTGTTCAGAGGATTTGTTAAGGCAGCGCTGGAGAATCAGTGAATATCGAACAGTGAATAGTGAATAGTAGGAGAGGTCATTGACCTCCCGAGAATAACAAGAAAAACGTTAAATTTGAAGTCACAATTAATGATAAGAAGATTGAGGGGTAACACTTTTGAGGACATTTCCTGGCCAAGCGGCCGTGAGCGGTCCGATAAAAGTATTACCCCTCTATTACTTAACATACTTCGCTTATCCTATTACTCTGTCCTTATCGCCTCAATCGCGGAAAGATTCATCGCTCTTCTTGCAGGGTAATACCCAGAAATTATCCCGATCAATGCCGAAAATCCCAAGGATGCAAATACCAACCATACTGGGATGATCGATATTTTGGATCCTCCTGCTGCACCGAAGAAACCACCGAACTGACTGCCAAAGCGGTTGATCAGATATGACAGAAGAAATGAGAACCCGATCCCGATAACTCCGCCGATCACTCCTATCATAGCTGATTCAAACAGGAACAATCTTTTGATGTCATTGATGGAGGCACCAATTACCTTCATTATGCCGATTTCCTTAGTCCGCTCGTAAATACTCATTACCATTGTATTTGTAATGCCAATTGCAGCTACCAGAAGTGAAATCGCTCCGATTCCCCCAAGAACAAGCTGGATCATCCCAGCTGTTTCCTTCATGGCTTCCAACTGGTCATTAAGGCTGTATGCCTCATGCCCCATATCCTTTATTGCCTGCTGAACTTCCTGGACGTTCTTCATCTCGTCGACCTTCACATTGATCTGCTGATAATCAGTACTTGAATCCTGACCTGGCTTAGGCTTTACTCCCTCCGCCTTTTCTTTTTCCTTTATTAGCTTTTGGACCTCGGTTATGGGCATGAAAACCCCATAGCTGTACTCCCAATTGCCCTCTGCCAGGACCCCTGCAGTCTTTATCTTGTATTCCTTATAAACCACCTTATTCCCTGGATCCTCCCATCCGTAGCTTGGATTAAGAGTCATGGTCATACGATCCTTCATTAGATCTACCTTAGGCTCTCTCCAAACTCTTGCCTTGGGATCGTAGAAGTTCTGCTTCATTTGGCTTCCAAATACTACAGTAAGCTCATCGCTACTGGTAAGAAGTCTACCCTCAGCTATCTCAAATCCAAACTCAGCCATAGAATCAGGATCCACACCTCTGATGGGAACTCCTGCGATATATCTTCCATTTATGATCGTTCCATAAACCTCAAGTGTCGGACTTACTGCAATTACATGGGGAAGTGCCTTGAAGCTTATGACTGCCTTGTCATCCAGCTTAACTGGCTCACCGCCGCCGGAGGGCATTGATGGATCCTCCCACCTTTTGTACACGTTTATAGTAGTAAGGCTCCCCCACTGGGATATCTGATCTTCAAAGGACTTGCTTAGACCAAATCCCAGGCTGAGCATAACGATAATTGAAGTCGCACCGATTATTACGCCAAGGACTGTAAGAAAGGTCCTAAGCTTTCTTCTCCACAGGTTTTTAACACCCATTCTTACCAAATCGAAGCTATTCATCGATTTCCATTTCCTCTAAGGCTTTTTTTGCCTTCCTCTTTCTGTAGATGATCACTCCTGCAACTATAGCTGCCAAAGCAACCCCTCCAGGTATTAGGAAGGACTTTATACCTCCTGACTCTCCAGGCATGGGTTCCTCGATAGGAGGTTCGCCACCAGGATATTCAGGCATTGGCATCATATCCATGACATTCAGCGTAAAGGGCTTTCTTACCTCTTGCATTTGACCTGTGGAGTCCTCAAATGTGAAGACGATGTCCCCTGAAAGCTCACCAGGATTTGATGGGATAACATACCCCTCAAAATACTCGCTGCTTCCGCTGTTAAAATTTCCAACGTAATATTGACCGTTCTCTGTCTGGAAGTCGCCCTCCAGCTTGACCATCATGTTATAAAGAGTTACCTTTCCTGTATTATAGAATTCTAAAGATATTGGAGTTGATTGACCTACATAGCTCTCGGGGAAGTAACCCACTTCACCGGTCTCAAGCCTTGATTGCTGAACTACAGGTATTCCTATAAATTCCTGAGCCTGGTAAGGATTGGCCGCGGTATCCTCGTATTCAAAGTTTGCAGTTATGGTGTAGGTCTTCGCCTTAGCATCTGGTATGGTGAACATGGTTATAGTCTTTTCGACTCTACCCTTAGGTGCAATACTGTCGATGTAAAATGTGTTCGAGCTGTTTACTGGTGTAAATACTGAGCCTGAGTCGGTCTCAGCTTCAGCTGTAAGAAATATCTTTATGTTTCTTACAGCCCTTGAGCTGTTTGTATTATAAAATGACAAGTACATCTCAAAATTTTGGCCTGCCTCGACCATTATGGGACTGAAGCTGTATTTATCAATTATAAGCTTCGGCGTAGACAGATTAGCATCCTCATCAGGAGCATTTACAAATACACCGATCATTTGTGATATCTGGTCTCTCAGTTCCGGAGACACTAAATCGTCGGTATAATCAACAGTTATATCTATGGGGTAGTTGCTCGTCGCTGCATTTGGAGCAGTCAGAAACAAGAATTCAACCTTAACTGTCTCGCCAGGGGCTATTGCATCAATTTTCGTAGTACTTAGTGATTTAGGAACAAGTCCGTTCGATTCCTGGCTGTCGGCATTTACTACCACATTCTTAGCTATTGACTGACCCTGATTTCTTACTTCCATCGATACCTTGACCTCTTTGTTCTGGCCCAAAGGTCCGGAGGGATAAGTGATGTTTTGGAGTAAAAGGTTCGCAGCCTGCTCAAGATTTGATCCTACCTGGATATATACTTGTTCTGTCTGAGGCCCGATTATTTCGCCTTTATCATTCTTATATGTCAGGTTTAGATTCACTGGGTATGATCCTTGCTTTAATCCCTTAGCTGCCTTAAGCTCGAAGGCTACATAAGCTTTTCTGTTTCTAGATATTGAGTTTATCGACTTAGTTCCCAAAGCAGTTCTCAGGGAGAATGTTTCCGGTGATAATCCACTTAGAGAAACCTTAATGTCCCTTGCAGGACCATCTCCATTGTTCTCAATCTCAAACCCAGCTACGAAATCCTGTCCTGGAAGTACGATGAAGGGTATGAGTTCGACTTTTGATATGAAAAGATCTGGCGATGTCTCAGGTACAGAAGATACTCGGATATTGATCGAGTAATTAAGCGTCCTACCAGTTGTACTTATACCGTCATTATAGCTTACCTCCACATTAACTGGATAATTTCCATCTTCGGCTTCTCTGTCGACATCTATTTCGAAGGTGAAACTGCCGCTGCCATTACCAGGAATCTCCCCCAAATTGAATTCAATTGGCCCTATTATAGCTACAGTACCTGAAGCAACAGGCGTGACTCTGGCAACGATACTGCTGGCAGTCGTCGTCCCTGTATTTTCAAGGTTAACTTTTATAGACTTGTCGTCGCCAGCATCTACATTGTAGGAATTGTTGCTTACTACTATTAGATTAGCTGGCGTTGCCTGTGGATCTTCAGTAGCCCAAACCCCTGCCGGCAGCATCGTAAATATTATCGCAAATATCAATAACCTGCTTAATAATCGTTTCATCTATACTATTTCCTCCTCTGATGATTTATTGATGTCTATTCTCTCAATACTGCCGTCTCTTAGGTGTATGACTCTGTGAGCATACCCGGATATCTCGACATCGTGCGTTACTATTACAAGTGTCTGGCTGTATTCCTTTGCCATCCCTGTTATCAGGTCCATTACCTCGTAGGTGGTTTTTGTGTCCAGGTTACCAGTGGGCTCGTCTGCGAAGACGATCCTGGGATTGCTAACAAAGGCTCTTGCGATACTTACACGCTGCTGCTGACCGCCGCTCATTTCCGAGGGCTTGTGGTGCAGCCTGTTACCAAGACCTACGTTCTTAAGCATTTTTGTTGCAACCTTGTCCCTGCTTGATTTAGGAACTCCCTTGAAGGTGAGTACAAGGCTTACATTCTCCAATGCAGTGAGAGTCGGGATAAGGTTATAGGACTGGAACACAAAGCCTATGTTAAGCTGTCTGAACTTGGCCAGCTGCTTCTCATCCATCTTCTCAAGATGCATTTCATTGATTATTATTTCTCCTCTTGTGGGCTTCTCAAGACCGGCCATCATATTTAGCAAGGTACTTTTACCGGAGCCTGAGGTTCCGATCAAGCAAACAAACTCCTTTTTGCCAATATCAAGGTCAATATTGTCCAGAGCAATGATCTTCTCATCACCCATTTTATATATTTTTCTGAGATTCCTTAGTTGAATAAGATCATCCAGCTTGACCACCTCTTTCTTTATACAAATAAAGTCTAACATATGGAGAGAAAATAGTAGTTACAAAACGATTAAATTTGAATATATTACGAAGAAGAGCCGGCAATCGCCGACTCTTTTGTCTGTCCTATTTGTTGAGTATCTTATCTACCCTAGGCGCTCTTAGTCTATGTGACTGTGGCATATTTGATCCAAGAAGCGGGAGCAGATAATACTTAAATGCTTCCGTAACCCCATTTCCGGCCTCATTGATAAACTCATCCGGCATGGAACGTGTATTTCTTGCAACCTCTGAAAGCTGTGTTAGCCTGTAATCCACGGAGTATAGTCCTGTCCTGTGGATAGTGACTGATCCGTCTACATTATGCCATAGGGCATATTGGGCAGCCTTCTCACCAACCTCCCTTGCCTCCTGTTGGTCTACATCAGACACACATCCAATGAAAGACCTTTGAAGGTAGCCGAAGGTATCGCTTCTGACCCTCTTTATCCCAAGCTTTTCCTTGATCTGGTCCGACAATAGATCCCCTAAAGCACCGGTTCCTGAAAGCTGAACATTTCCGTGGCTGTCTACCTCGATATCCTTGGTCAGGCTTGCGATTATTGGAGTCCCGCCTTTGTCAGAAATTCCCTCTGAAACTGCTATTACACATCTTCCGTACTTATCGTAAACCTCCTTGACGTCATTAATGAAGCTCTCTATATTGAAGGGTCGCTCAGGCAGATATATCAGGTGCGGACCATCATCAGGATATTTTTGTGCCATTGAGGCTGCAGCAGTCAAAAATCCTGCATTTCTTCCCATAACTACTCCGATATATACTCCTGAAAGAGCTTTTACATCCAGGTTTACTCCTATAAAAGCCTGGGCAACGAATTTTGCTGCCGAGCCATACCCCGGGCAGTGGTCGTTTACCCTCAGGTCGTTGTCTATGGTCTTGGGAATGTGGATCGCCCTTAGCTCATAACCTGACTGCATCGCCTTTTCATTGACGATCCTTACTGTATCTGCTGAATCATTTCCTCCTATGTAAAAGAAGTAGCGGATATTGTGGGCTTCCAGAACCTTGAATATCTTGTTGCAATATTCATCATCAGGTTTATCTCTGGTTGAGAGCAGAGCTGAGGACGGAGTACATGCAACCTTCTCAAGATTATTGGTAGTCTCCTGGGTCAAGTCCAGGAATTCCTCGTTGACTATACCTCTGACGCCATTCAAAGCACCGTATATCTTTTGTACCTGTGGAAACTTCCTTGCTTCAAGGACTACGCCTACCATCGACTGATTGATGACTGCTGTTGGTCCTCCTCCC
This sequence comes from Gudongella sp., assembly GCA_036770525.1. Taxonomy (GTDB): domain Bacteria; phylum Bacillota; class Clostridia; order Tissierellales; family Tissierellaceae; genus Gudongella. Next base: position 15,450 of record DAIPJA010000018.1, read on the forward strand.
TGAGCTACTAAAACATTCCCTTCGAGCTTCATGATTTATCCCCCTTTATAGGTTGTTCCTATTATAAACGCTGAGTTCTATTGATATCATGATATCAGATTCCAGGCTTCGATTCAACAAGCTGTGATAGGGATAACGATTTCTAATGTGGAATAAAAACAAGGACTATGTTATAATTGAGACAAACATTAACAGGGAGGTATTTTGATGGAAAAATCTATGATCAGAATTAGAATGAGTGCACACGATGCCCACTACGGTGGTAATCTTGTTGATGGAGCTAGGATGCTTGGTTTGTTTGGAGACGTTGCTACTGAACTTCTCATAAGATTGGATGGAGATGAAGGTCTATTTGTTGCATACGACAAGGTCGAGTTCAAGGCACCTGTTTTTGCAGGTGATTATATCGAGGCAGTAGGCGAGATTGTAAGCGTTGGGAACACATCAAGGAAGATGAAATTCGAAGCTAGAAAGGTTATAGTACCCAGACCTGATATCAACGAGTCAGCATGCGACGTATTGGAAGAGCCTATCGTTGTATGCATAGCTGAAGGGACCTGCGTAGTGACGAAGGATAAGAAGAGAAAGTAAATAATTGACAATTGACAATTGACAATGGACAATTAAATTCACAATTCACAGATCACAATTCACTGCGACCATCGGTCGCCCTTTCCAACTAACCAACTTTTAAGAAGGAGCTGATATAATGGAAAAATTGATCATAACTGCTGCCATTTGCGGAGCAGAGGTTACAAAGGAAAATAACCCCAATGTCCCATATACTATAGAGGAAATTGGCAGAGAAGCAGAGGCTGCATATAAAGCAGGAGCGAGCATAATCCACCTTCATGTAAGAGAGGACGACGGCACTCCAACTCAAAACAAGGAAAGATTCAAGCTTGCAATGGATGAGATCAGAAGAAGGTGTCCTGATGTCATAATCCAGCCTTCCACAGGGGGAGCAGTAGGTATGACTGACGAGGAAAGACTTCAGCCAACCGAGCTTTATCCAGAAATGGCTACTCTTGACTGTGGAACCCTTAATTTTGGCGGCGACGAGATATTTGTAAACACCGAGACAACCATAAAGAACTTTGGAAGGATCATGATAGAAAGAGATATAAAGCCCGAGGTAGAGGTATTTGACAAAGGTATGATCGACTATGCCATCAGATTCCAGAAGCAAGGCTTCATTAAGGCTCCTATGCACTTCGACTTCGTTCTTGGGGTTCAGATGTCAGCTACCGCAAGGGATCTGGCATTTATGGTAGACAGCATACCGCAGGGCTCGACCTGGACAGCAGCAGGCATAGGCAGAAGCCAATTCCAGATAGCTGCCATGGCAATAGTTATGGGGGGCAATGTAAGAGTCGGATTTGAAGACAACACTTATATTGAGAAGGGCGTACTTGCAAAATCCAATGGCGAAATGGTAGAAAAGGTAGTAAGACTTGCCAAAGAGCTTGGCAGAGAAATAGCAACTCCGGCAGAAGCAAGGGAAATACTTGGACTGAAACCACTAAAAGCTTAATAAATCTTAGATTATATGATATAATTGGTACCAACAACGGTACCAATTTTCTTTTCTCTATTTAATTTCCCATAAGGATGTGAAAAAATTGAAATTTGACCCCTATTATCAAAGATACTCATCTAAGAGGAATCTAGTTTTTGGTCACAAGGGTATGGTTTCCACTACCCACCCTATCGCCTCACAGGCTGGAATTTCAGTCATGAAGTCAGGAGGTAACGCCTTTGACGGTGCTATCGCTGCAGCTGCAGCACTGACCGTAGTAGAACCGACAAGCAATGGTATAGGAGGAGATGCCTTTGCTATTCTTTCCAAGGATGGAGAGATCCTTGGGATAAACGGAAGCGGGAGATCTCCTCAAAAACTGACGATTCAATGGTTGAGGGATAACGGATTTGACAAGATACCAAAATATGGACCTTTAGCCGTGACTGTTCCCGGTGCAGTTTCAGTATGGGCTGAAATAAACCGAAGGTTTGGAAAACTGCCTCTCGAAGAGGTTTTAAAACCTGCAATAGAAATTGCAAGAGAAGGTCATGTGGTACACACGACCGTTGCAAGATATTGGAAGCAGGCAAAGGAAAGATATTCTGAATTATTGGATAAGCATTACATAAAGCCATGGTTTGACCACTTTACCACGGAGGGTCGCACACCTTATCCAGGGGAGCTCTGGAAATCTGAGGAGCAGGCAAGGACCCTTGAACTGATAGCCTCATCAGGTGGGGAGTCATTTTACAGTGGTGAGCTAGCAGCAAGGATCTCGGAGTTTGTTAAAGCCTCAGGTGGTCTCATGGAAAAAGAAGATCTGGCAGCTCATCATCCGGAATGGGTAAAGCCCATAACTACTTCATTCAGAGGCTACGATGTTTGGGAGATACCTCCCAATGGCCAGGGCATAACAGCTCTTATGGCACTAGGAATACTTGATAGACTGGAAAAGGGACATATAGAGGATCCTGAAACGATCCACAGAGCAATCGAGGCCATGAAGCTGGGCTTTGAGGATGGCAACATGATAGTTGGAGATCAGGATTTCATGGATGACTATTGGAGATGTGTCCTTGAGCCTGAATACCTTTCTAAGAGAGCTGAGCTGATAACCGACAGAGCAAGACTGCCCCTTGATGCTCAGCCTAAGCGTGGAGGTACTGTATACCTGGCAGCAGCAGATGGCGAGGGGAATATGATATCTTATATACAAAGCAACTATTGGGGCTTCGGTTCAGGGCTTGTCGTACCTGGAACAGGGATTTCTCTCCACAACAGAGGGTATGATTTCGTGTGTGAGGAGGGACACCCCAACTCATTGCTGCCCGGAAAACGACCATATCATACCATCATCCCAGGCTTCCTTTCAAAGGATGGTAAGCCAATTGGTCCATTTGGAGTAATGGGAGCATATATGCAGCCACAGGGGCATCTTCAGGTGGTTCTAAATACCGTTGAATTTGGACTCAATCCGCAGGACGCACTTGATTCACCGAGATGGCAGTGGGTAGGAGGCAACAATATCCAGGTAGAGAAGAGCTTCCCGACTGAGCTGGCAGAAGCTCTCGCCAGAAAGGGTCACGATATATCTGTAAATCTTGATACCGGAAGCTTTGGCAGAGGTCAAATAATCTGGAGAGATGAAAACGGAGTACTGTGCGGAGGAACGGAAAGCAGAGCGGATGGATATATAGCGGTGTGGTGATACAAATTTCAACCCTAGAGTTGAAATTTGAGTGAATAAGTTAGAGTGAATAGTGAATAACGAAAAGCATGGAAAGAGATCAAGCAGCATAAATAGAGATAAGATTCAATAAATCTTTATAAGGAATTTTTACTCTAAACTCTTAGTTCTTATCACTAAGAGCCTAGCGAAACATGTCAAGTTTTTGCACCTACTAAACAGTTAATTTTTTTCATCTCT
>DAIPJA010000210.1:0-3327 GCA_036770525.1 Gudongella sp.
TTATGAGTGACCATTATAACTTGCCTGTTGAATATCTCAGATGTTTGTTTTAAGAAGTCTCCAACATTGTGGATATATTCCTCGCTGACATGCTTTGCAGGCTCATCAAGTATCAAAGGCCCTGATATCGGAGGCTTGTGAGTTTGTAAAAAAGATATTCTTAGAGCTAATGATACAATATCTACAACCCCTCCCCCTCTGGATTGTTCTGGCTTGGTTTTCAGAAAGAAATCCTTTGTGCTGTTAACTACATAGAATTCTGCACTGGCCTTGTTTCGAAGCTCTTCCAACTCAATTTGAAATTCCACGGAAGAATCAAAAATATATTGAAGGCATTTAGTTACCAAAGCTTCGATTTGGTTTTTTGCCTGATCTCTTGCAAATCTAGAAGTCATTTGAAATAAAGACATTACTTTTTCGAGGATATCCTGCTCCTCGTTTAGATTTTTAAGAGTCTTTATCTTTTCATTTCTGATTTCCAGCAGTTGGTCTCTCTTACCCTCCTGCCTTTCTATCTGCAATATTAGTTTTCTTGATCTTTCCTTAAGTTCATTGATATCTGGGGTCATTTTGATCACCTATTTATTTAGTAAATCATTTGGTAGCATTTCATTCGCTTTTTTTAGCAGTTCTTCAATCCTGACCCTAAGTGATTCTATTTCCTTATCAAGATCAGCTGGTTCAACTCCCAGTGTTTTTAACTCTCTAATTATCTGATCCTCTTGATTCTTTAACTGCTCGAGCCTTGCTTCTGCTTTATATTTCAAAGTCTTCGCTTTTTCAAGACTTTCCTTTAGGGTGTTTAATTCTTTTTCATAGTCCATATCATTTTCCTCCCAGATGGTTTTTAATTAGGTGTTCCACTGTGTCTTCACTAATATCGCTTAAACAATAGGGGCACTTTCCAATCTCTATAAGCAGATCCCCATATCTTTCCAATAGCATTCTGTGTCTTTCATCGTTGATTTTCAATTCGTTCAATGTGATGTTGATATTCTGTTTATTATCTTCGTATCTGCTCTTTATAGACTTAATTATTAGTTGCCTCTCAGAAAGTGTATTGCATAGATTGATCCTATCTTCATTGTTTAGGAAATTTTCAAGCTTACCCAAATAATCTTTACCTTTTGCTATACCCTTCATTGCCTCGTTGTATTTATTTGATAAATCTATGAGTCTGCTATACCTGGAAAGATCGCCTTCAACAATTCCAACATCCTGTTCTGTTTCATCAGCTGATTTAAGATATTTCAGCCGGTCAATTAGTCCTTCTTTTTCAGTCAATACATTCTTATATTCGGTGTAGAATTTGCTCAGAGCCGTCAATCTGGATGTCAAAGAAGAAGTTTCAGACTCAATTTTTTGGATATCTTCAATGTGATCGAGCAGACTTGATGCTTTAATCCATGAGCTTCTTTCTTCAAGAAGCTGCTTGAAGTTATTAGACTTACTTTTCAACACTTCATACTTGAAAACCAGGTTCGCTGCAACCTCAATATCTTGTTTTGCATTGTCAATATCACTTAGCTTAATGAGTGAATCTAACTGGTGATTCTTCTCGATTGATATATCATTCAACGACTTAAAGTAGAACTCAAGTCTGGTTTTTACTTCCAGCAAATTCTCAGCTTCCTTTATAAAAGCAGAGCTTATCATACTCCTATTTCTTAATTCATCAAGATACTCAAAATCCTTGATTTCCTCATCCAACTTTATCAATGCTTCTTCAGTTTCTTTTTTTCTAAGGCTTATGCTTCTTATGTCCCTTAGGACATCTCTCAGTGCATCATCCAAAAGATTAACTCCGACCAATCTGCCGATTGCATTAGCTCGCGTGGAAGGTTTCTCTGTCAATAGAAAAGGACCCTCAAGCTGTTCTCCAAGGTTGATAGCCGAGCTGGAATCCTGATCAAGGATTATTTTGGTTATACCGGTTGCATCTACGATTTCCTTTGGAACTCCAGATCCAATTCCCTCAAATCTCATTTCTTCATCATCAGGATTTATAAGTACATAGCCATTTTTACTCCTGCTTCTGTACCTCTTCAAAGTCGTACCATCGTTGAATTCTACAGTTACACTACACTCCTTTTCACCTTCTCTGATAAAAAAATCACCGGCTGGTTCATTATAAAGGACCCACTTCAAGGCTCTGATCACAGCAGATTTACCTGAATCCGATGGTCCAACTATAACATTAAGTCCCTGTTTTAAGGTAAATACGGAAAGACTATGAGATTGAAAATTTTCAATTATTATTTTAGAGATATATTTCATCTGATCACCTGCCTAAAGGCTCTTCATTTGAACTGCAGCCAGTCTTTTAAGAGCTTCCTCGCGAATTCTCTTAGGGACGTTTTCTGCAAAAGCTACCTCAGTGATGAGGTCGTTAATATCAAGCTTCTCGAAATCCAAAGCCTCATCAATAGAATGCTTGAACTCGATTATTCGTTCACTCCTGAATACTCCATTTTCAAGCACTGTCCTGTCCAATACCTCAGCACCCGGCTTAGCTGATTCAAGATACAATTCTTCGATCTCGATTGATGATCTGCTAAGCTCAATCAATATGACTTTGGGCATTCTTTCAATTTCCTTCAGGCTATTAGTAACCCTGACGAGACTTCCAGGATTAATGAAATACTTTCCGTCTCGAATTATAGTTTTATACCCTGCATGGTAGTGTCCTGATAGTGTAATATCAGCCTTGGTTTCAATTATATCATCTATAAGTGTATAAGGTATGCCTTTAATAAATGGTTTGTCCAGCAGCATACCATGCACAACGTTTATGGAGTAGTCAGCTTTTTCAGTAATATTTTTAAGAATATATGAATTTGGATCAGAGTCAATATCATAAGAATAAGGAACCCCGGAAAGCTGGACTTTAACTCCATCCTTTTCTACAAGTATTGGTGAATCCTTTTCCAACACATGCAAAAAATCAAAGCTTCTTAACAGCCCGAGCATAGTTCTGTCAAGGGTATCAGGGTTATGACCGAATATATCGTGATTTCCACTGACAATAAAAATTGGCTTCTCAATTAGCTTTAGTATTCCGGCAAACCTTGTTACGACCGAAATAGATATGTCAGGTCTATCAAATAGGTCACCACCATGGATCACGTAGTCGATATCCTTCTCTTTGACCAATCCTGCGATTTCAGAAAATTTAACTTCAAGAGTTCTGATAAAATCATCGGTTCTGTTTTTAGGATTTGAACCTCTTATATGTGTATCTGTAAAATATATAAATCTCATAGCTATCTCCTAACATAAAACCTCCTGTTATAGGAGGTTTGTTTCGTCTATTCTTAAGTGCTTGAT
>DAIPJA010000211.1:0-3306 GCA_036770525.1 Gudongella sp.
AGAAGCCCCTTATAGGGGCAGAGCAAACTACCGGCTAAGCCGGTAGTTATGATTATGGTAGAATGAAAAGGTAGGATATTGGAAACTGTTCTGCATAAAGCGAGGTAAAAACAATGAGTGAAGTTAGCTTATCGGCATATGAATTGGTCAATGCATTTGAATCAGGTGTGTTGATACTTGGAGAAGACTTGAGGTTCATATATCTTAACCAAAGAGGCAGAGAAGTACTTGGACTTGATGAGAGCTCAGATTTAAGCAATATACTACCTCAGCTCATGTATCAGTTTGGAGTTCACGAATTTGTTCAGGGAAATGAATCTTCCAAGAGAAGTAAGGTTACGGTTAATGAAAAGGATCTCGTTCTCCATACCTCATGGTTCGAATATGATGGAAATAAAAGGATACTTGTTAGCTTTAATCAATTGGATACCTTGAAAAAGATTATCAAGGAAGTGGATAATGAGGCTGAGGCATCTTCTCTCTTAAGTATAGTAATGGATGCAATAAATGACTGCATCGTATATGTCAACAAGGACGGCATAGTTGAAATGTTAAGCAGAGCCTATGCTGAATTTCTTAGCGTTGACAGGGATTGGGCCATTGGCAGACACGTTCGTGATGTTATAGAAAACACAAGGATGGACGTTGTAACTAAAACGGGGAAGTCCGAGGTAGCACAGGTTCAGGAAATAAATGGTCGAAACATGATAGCAACTAGGATACCTATATTCGTGAATGGGAAGGTCGTTGGTGCAGTAGGAAAGGTTCTTTTCAGAGACGTTGATGAGCTTAACACTCTATACCTTAGAATAAATAACATCCAGAAGGAATTGAATCTGTATAGAGATGAGTTCAAGAAGGCAAACAAGGCAAGCTATGCCCTGGAAAGTATAATTGGTGAAAGCCCCGGAATGAAGCAGCTTAAGGATCTTGTTAAGAAGGTTGGCAACACAAACTCCAACGTATTGATTCTTGGAGAGTCCGGAACAGGTAAGGAGCTTTTTGCTCATGCAATACACAATAACAGTAAGAGGGTCGATGCTCCATTTATAAAGGTAAACTGCAGCGCTATCCCTTTCGAGCTACTGGAATCTGAACTCTTTGGCTATGAGGAAGGTTCCTTCACCGGAGCAAGAAAAGGTGGAAAGATAGGTAAATTCAAGGCTGCTGACGGTGGTACCATATTTCTTGATGAAATCGGGGAGCTGCCAATGAGCATGCAGGCAAAGCTTTTGAGGGTCCTTCAAGACAGAGAGATAGAAAAGATCGGATCGAATATTTCTGAAAAAGTCGATGTCAGAGTAATAGCTGCAACTAATAAGAATCTTGAGAATATGGTAAATGAAGGGCAATTCAGGCTGGATCTTTTTTATAGGCTGAATGTAGTTAACATTAGGGTGCCTTCCTTGAGAGAAAGGCGGGAGGATATACCTGTATTGGCTAAGTATCTTATGGAAAAGATTTCTGAGAAAGAAGGCATAAGGGTGGATGGAATTTCCTTCAAAGCCCTTGATTTCCTTAAAAATTACGATTGGCCTGGTAATGTCAGAGAGCTTGAGAATACCTTGGAAAGGGCAATCAACTTTATGGACGATGAGACAAGGATACTTGCAAAGCATCTTCCTCCTAAAATTACAGGGGTATCCAGCTATGATTCTATGAGAACACTAAAGGAAACTATAGAGGAAATCGAGAAGGAGGTTATTCTTAACAGACTGATATTGGCAAAGGGCAACAAGTCTGAAGCTGCTGAAACCCTTGGAATCAGCCGGACAAGCCTGTATGACAAGCTGCTGAAGTACAATATAGAGGCTTAGTGACAATATATTAACAAAAAGCTCTGATAACAACAATTCTGACACATTTCGGAAAATCAGAGAAATAGTGTAAGCAAAAGCTTACAATAAATCACAATAAAGCGCAATAATGTACGGTCTAGTTTACACTACAAGCTCAATGGATGCAAAATCATCATTAAAAACTTCAGATAAATCTATAAATAATTTACCAGGAGACAATACTTTGTTAATAGTATTTCTATCTGGTACTTTTTTTGTAAAAATAAACCGAAATATTGGAATAAATATCCTTAGTCTTGGCATGGAAGTTGCAGTAATATAAATCAAAATTTAAAGGAGGTAGAGATATGCTACAAGATAAAGTATGTATTGTAACTGGAGGCGCTAGTGGGATAGGTTTGGCTATAGCTGAATCCTTTGCAAAGGACGGGGCCAAGGTTGTAATTGCCGATATAAACGAGCCTAAGCTCAAGGAAGAGGGCGAAAGGATAGGAGCAGCATATATGAAAGCTGACCTTAGCAAAAGAGAAGACTGCAAGGGACTTGTCGATTTTGCTCTGGAAAGGTTTTCAAAGGTAGACATTCTGATCAATGTTGCCGGTATACAAACGGTTTCCCCGATCGAAAACTTCCCTGAAGACAAATGGGACTTCATGATCAACCTTATGCTTACAGCACCATTCCTATTGACTAAGTATGTATGGCCTTCTATGAAGGAGCAAGGATGGGGAAGGATAATTAACCTTAACTCAATTCACGGTTTAGTTGCTTCTGAATTCAAATCTGCATATGTATCAGCAAAGCATGGATTGTCCGGACTTACAAAGACAGCAGGACTCGAGGGCGGTCCTTACGGTATAACTGTAAACTCCATTTGCCCAGCATATGTAAGAACTCCGCTGGTAGATGGACAAATTGCTGATCAGGCCAAGACTCACGGTATTTCAAAGGAAGAGGTTGTGGAAAAGATTATGCTTCAAAAAGCAGCAGTCAAGAAGCTTATCGAGCCTGAGACAATAGCTGAGGTAGCTAAATTCCTTTGCTCAGATGCTGGAAAGCACATTACCGGTTCTACTATGACTATCGACGGCGGATGGACAGCTGGTTGATGCAATAGGCAAGCAATAATCACTAAAATCATTTATGAAATGGAGGAAAACAAATGCTAGGTATTGTAATTGGTCTGGTATTATTGATGTTCTTAGCTTACAGAGGGTACTCCATCATCTGGGTAGCTCCTCTTACAGCAATGGTAGTAGCTCTATCTGGAGGTCTTGAGCTTCTTCCTGCATACACCGACACCTACATGACAGGTTTTGTCGGCTTCACGAAATCATGGTTCCCTGTATTCATGCTTGGTGCGATCTTCGGACACCTTATGGACTACACAGGAGCGGCTAAATCCATTGCAAAATGGCTTACAGGAGTTATAGGACCAAAGAGAGCGATCCTTGGAGTTATCCTTGGCTGTGCTGTTCTTACCTACGGTGGCATTAGCTTATTCGTA
>DAIPJA010000212.1:0-3298 GCA_036770525.1 Gudongella sp.
TGACCGGAGGAGGTCTTTTTGGTCGTTTAGAGAGATGGAAAGCAGTTAAGGATGTGCTTGACCTCAAAGATGAGGGAGAATCAATATTCACCCGCAAAAAACCCCTTTCGGAAAAGACTCTGGAGAGAATCTATGCAGGGTTGATAAAGTTTGTTGCAGGCGGAAAAGATAAGTGGATATTGAAGTATAACTCAATAAACGGAAAAACAGGCAAACATATCCCTCCAAGCATTGATGAACCTTCGCCTGTTATATCGTGCCAAGGCAGATTGGGGATTGTGTCAGCTCAATACTTATCCAAGTATTATTCCGGAAATCCTGATGATAAGAACACATCTTTGGAGGCTCCGGCTCACACAATAAGAACAAAGGACGGACAGGCTCTTGTTTCTGCTAATTTCATTGCGGCCTATTACAGCAGCGGAGATAATGTTTCAAGCATTGACAGCCCATGCCCTACTGTTACAACAGTTGACAGGTTCGCACTTGCTACGCCTCAATTTCTTGATATGCAGTACGGAAATGGCAGCCCTGCCCCAATAGATACTCCGGCCGGTACTGTTACCACAAGTCCAAAGCATAACCTTGTAACCCTGAAACCTTGGATAATGAACACCAACTTTAACAATGTTGGAGCATCTGTTGACGAGCCTTCACAAGTGATTACAGCGAACAGGAAGTGGCATTATCTGATGAATACTACTCTTGCTGATGGCAATGAGATTTACATTCAAGTTTTTGACACCGACACTCCGGCAATGATAAGAATTAAGGAGTTTATGGCTCTGTACGGAATCATTGACATAAAAATGAGGATGTTGAAGATACCTGAACTGAAACAGATTATGGGCTTTCCGAAGACCTATAAACTTATCGGCACACAGGCAGAGCAGAAAAAATACATCGGGAATGCCGTGGAGGTGAATATGTCAAGAGCCTTATGTGCTGCATTAGCCGAAGTTCTATTTGAATATAAACTTGAAAATATAAACATATCATGAAAAACTCTCGCAAAGTGATCTTTATCAAGAATGACAGTAAGCCATTCAGAGCAATGAAAACCGGTCGTAACCAGGAATGTCGTTGCGGATCTGGATTAAAAGCTAAGCGGTGTTGTGGAAGCAGCACCAAGTACTATCTCCCTAAAGAAAAGGAGGACAAACAATGAGCACACAGGAATTATTTTTTGTTGCCGGGATATGTTTACTCTGCCTGGCCATAATCTGGAGGATTGGATATTTAACTTATAAAAAAGACTTGAAAGATGGACGAATTGATACAAAATGGAGTGATTCCACAGGACGAGGAGTCGCTTGTAAATTTGAGGATAAATCTGACAGATCTCAATCGGTTTATCAGCAAGATATCAGCCTTGAGGCAAGCTCAGACAAGTTACCTGAAGGAACGAAACTACAGAGTGCTAACTCAGGTAAAGGCTCTGGAATCAGAAGTAGACAACAGGTACTACAACGCAGTTAAAGCTGCAGCTAATATTACTTCATTACTTAATAATATCATCAACCATGGACTTAAACAGCAAACAAATACACACAATTCTCACAGCTCTTCAGATTGCCAGCGAAACAATCAAAATTCAGCATGCACAAAAGAAAGTGAAGGAGCGAATCTATTCTCAAACTGAACAAGGTAGAGAGGCATTTCATGCAGAGCAGGTAAGAGCAATTGAACTTGCTGCTGATATGGATCAGATTATTCCTGACTTCCAGCAATTGAAAAATCGCAGTAATTATTCAATAAATCAAGAGTAATGACAATTATCACCCATGATGACAAAGAGTATCAACCCGTTCTCTTTGGCCGCATTGACTGCCCGGAAATGACAGATGTCATCACATGCGTTCTGGATGTCAACCCTCTTGAAAGAGATATGTTTGGCAACATAGTTCATCACAAAATCAATATCAAGGATATTAAAGGGTTTAAAGGCACTCTGCAATTGTCTCCGTTACTCATAACCAATAAGAAAAATGGCTAGAATAGATAAGGATGCAGTTTTAACGGCAACAGAAGCCGGTAAACTGGTTATACTTCATTACTATCCTCAGGCATCTGTCGGATTTTCCGGCAGAAGAAATTTTAAACTGAGGGCCGACGACAGAAATCCTTCCGGAACAGTATTCCAGAAGGATGGAGTCTGGTTGGTTCAGGATAAAGGAGGAGCAGATAATAAAGCTTATTCGGCCATTACTCTTGTTATGGATAAGGAAGGATTAAACTTTCCTCAGTCACTTGAATGGATTGCCGCAAAGTTCTGCCCTCATCTGCTTGATTCGGGCCAGACTGTTTCTGTTGGTCCTAAACCTAAGATTGAAAAGACATCAGCATGTGATAAAATGGAGGTTATTTGCCGAGGCTCTGACTTCACACAGCGTGAACTTGAGTTGCTTGGATATAACATTACACAACAGCTTTGTGCAGATTTTCATTTAAAGCCGGTAGAATATTATATCACCAAGAAAAATGACAAAGGAGTCTCGTATAAAATATTTGCTACTGAGGAGTATCCTATATATTTATATGATTACGGCTCATTTGGCAAATTATATCAACCACTTGGAGACTTACGCTTCATGTGGATAGGTGAAAAACCCGACAATCTCATATCTGGTGACTTGATGTTTCTTCAGCGTTATAAAGAGGCTCTTAATGGTAAGTTCCCAGAAGTAAGCCCTTCTGATGGAGTTGACGAGAGGTGGGAAGATCTTATAATCTGTTCTGGTCCCTCTGATGCTCTTAACATAGGTTCTGCAGGATATCGGGTATGTTGGTTAAACAGCGAGAGTGCGAAGCTTTCACCATTTGAATACTCTTGTCTCTCGCGAATGGCCAGGAACGTATATATCTGTTACGACCTAGATGATACCGGTCTCAAAAAAGCCTATGAACTGGCATTGAATTACCTTGATCTAAAGCTGCTGATTCTTCCGGAGGATCTAAAGAAGTTCAGGAGCAGAAAAGGTAATCCTTGCAAGGATGCGAAAGACTTCTTTCTTCATTACAGAAAGCCAGATAAACAGAATCCAAATAAACTATTTAAGGAGATAGTAAAGCTGTCATACTCCTTAAAATTTTGGATTGAAAAGGTCGATAAAAAGGGTGAGTTTTCCGGTTACGACATAAATAACGAGCAGCTCTATTCTTTTCTTAACGCATGTGGCTTGTGGAAAATTGAAGCGAGTACCAACAAAAAAGGTGATACCTTCTGTATTAGTAAACATACTGTTGTTGAAATCATTGAAGAGGAGAGCATGTCTTATACTTGTAGCAACTACCTTAT
>DAIPJA010000213.1:0-3284 GCA_036770525.1 Gudongella sp.
GAATTGCTCGGCTACTATAAGGATTATTATGATGCCTTGCGTTATTGCAACTATTTCAGGAGATACGTCCGTTGATCGCGACATTATGTCTGCTCCGATCCTTATATAGGCCAGGAAGAATGCTGCCAGAGGAACAAACAGGGGATTCTTCTTTGAAAGCGTAGTAACTATGATCGCATCCCATCCGTAGCCAAGAAGAGCTGCCCATGAAAATCTCCTGTACATCCCCAGAAGCTGTACGCTTCCGCCTACTCCGGCTATGAATCCTCCAAGAAGCTGAGATATAAGAATTACTGTGACAATGTTCATTCCAGAGTACTTCGCAAATTTTTCATTTTCTCCTGATATCCTAAGCATATATCCAAGCTTGGACTTGAACAGGAAAAGATATCCAAGCACTGCCGTCAGGAGTGCTATGAAAAGTCCTATATGGATATTGGTGCCGGACACTATGCTTTGAAGCTTGACTGACTCGGGCAAAAGATGTGAGGTCAGGGCTCCTGCAGTTGTGTCCCTTAGGTAATAGCTCAATATATAGTTCCCCAGGAAAAGAGCAATATAGTTAAGCATCAGCGAAGATACAAGTTCACTTGCTGTTGTAAAAATCTTTAAGATCGCAGGGATCGCTGCAAATACAGCACCTGTAAGCCCTCCAAGAATTATTGCAGCTATCGGATGCACCCCTTGTGACATTGGTACCATTAGACCTACCACTGCGGCAACAAGCCCTCCCAGGTGAAAGCTCCCCTCAGCTCCAAGGTTGATCTGGTTTGCCGAGAACATAATGCTTACGGATACTCCGGTAAAAATAAGGGGTATCATCAATTCAATAACGTTTGCGAATAACCTCTTGCTGGATAAAGGCCCTGTTATCATCCTCATTATTGCCTCTACCGGCTGATCGCTTACAAGAAAAATTACCAGGAATGACAAAATAAGTGCTATAGCTATGGATAGTGCCGTTCTGAATGTGTTGAATTGTGAGCTCTTAAGCATACACTATCCCCTCCAGTCCCTCGTCCTTCTCTATTCCCAGCATGTACCTCCCGAGCTCTTCTTCAGTCAGAGCGGATACATCTTTGAAAACTCCAGAGAATTCTCCCTTATACATTACCGCAAGTCTGTCCGACAACTCCATTACCTCATTAAGATCTGCTGATATCAATATTACAGCGCAGCCTTTATCACGAAGCTCAAGAAGCTTCTTTCTTATGAACTCAGCAGCTCCTACGTCGATACCTCTTGTAGGCTGATTTGCGATTATTACCTTTGGATCGTCTGAAAATTCCCTGGCTACCACCACCTTCTGGATATTGCCGCCAGATAGCATCCCCACCTTGGTCTTGAATGAACCTGCCTTTATTAGAAACTGGCTGATAAGATCCTTAGCTGCCTGCTCCATTGGCTTTTTCTTGAGGAATATCCTTCCTGAATACTTTTCCTTGTCGTACTGGTTTGCAAACAGGTTGCTCAATAGATCCATATTCTCAGCTATTCCATAGGTCATGCGATCCTCAGGTATATAGGACATGCCCTTCTCTCGGAGATCCTTTATTCTCAAGCCCTTAGCAGCTGCTCCAAAGATAAGGTATTCCCCTTTGTAGTTTTCTATAAGACCTGCCAGGACCTGAGCAAGCTCGCTCTGCCCATTTCCCTCTACTCCGGCAATACCAAATATCTCACCTTCCTTGACATCGAAGTCAAGTCCGTTCACCTTCTTAGTGCCCGAAGTGTTCCATACCTCAAGGTTCCTTATGCTAACAGCTGTTTCCCTTAGGTTCAATGCAGCCTTGTCAAACTTTGTTACAACATCCCTGCCTACCATCAGCCGGGATATCTCTTTTGTGGTGAGGTCAGTAGTCTCATAGGTTCCCATGTTCTTGCCATTTCTCATTATGGTGAGACGATCACAGATCTCTTTGATCTCATCAAGCTTATGAGAAATAAATATTATAGTGTGTCCCTTTTCTTTAAGTTTCCTCAATTGCACGAACAGTTCTTCAGTCTCCTGAGGCGTCAGCACCGCTGTTGGCTCATCCAGTATAAGTATATCTGCTCCTCGGTATAATGCCTTTAATATCTCCACCTTTTGCTTAATACCGACTGGAAGGTTCTCGACCTTCTCCTCTACATCAAGATTGAAGTTATACTCATCGGCAATTCTCCTTGAAAGATCTTCTGCCTTGTCCATATCTGTGAAAATGCCTTTCTTAGGCTCAACTCCAAGGATTATGTTTTCTGCTATGGTAAAGCTTGGCACCAGCATAAAGTGCTGATGTACCATTCCTATCCCAAGTTTGATTGCCTCAAGTGGATTCCTTATTGCTATGGACTTCCCATTGAGGATGATTTCCCCTGATTCAGGAGTTTCTATCCCGAATAGTATCTTCATTAGGGTGCTTTTACCCGCACCGTTCTCACCGAGAAGAGCATGGATCTCACCCTTTTTAAGAGACAGGTTTATATTATCATTAGCGACTACTCCGTTAGGGTAGATCTTAACGATATTTTTCATTTCAAGTATTGTATCTGTCATTTTGTCACCGCCTTCTTCCTTTCAAAAGCAGCCTGATACTTTTGTGTTTGGCTGTAAATTTAAAGGAAGGAGGAACAGCTTAGCCATTCCTCCCACCAGAGGTATTATTTTACTGAGTCCTTTATTGCCTGGATCTCTTCGTTTGTTTTGCCGAATGCGGTGTCAACGACGATCTCGCCGCTTAGAATTTTCTCAGACAGCTCAGTTACCTCATCTCTTACCTCCTGTGGTACAAGCTTCTGATAGTATTCATTGTCTGCGATCCCTACTCCATTCTCAGCGATGCCGAGAGTTTCAGCCTGACCGTATGGGACCTTGCCTTCATACTCAAGATCGATTGCTCTTAAGATCGACTGATCAACATTCTTAAGCATCGATGTCGGTATGAAATTTGCTGCAGGCTCGCCCAGTATAAGCGCCTGGTCTGAGTCAACTCCTATTGCGAATTTTTCAACTTCCTGAGCTGCGTCAATTTGTCCAAGCCCCGCCAATCCCGCAACGTTAAATCCTACATCCACGCCGTTTTGCTGATATTGTGAAAGCGCAAGATCCTTGCCCTTTGGTGTGTCGTAGAAGTTGCCTACGAAGGATACTACCACCTTGATATTTTCCTCAACATGCTTTGCCCCTTGGATATATCCGAGAAGGAAGTCGTTGATAACTGGGTTTTCAGCTCCACCAAGGAATCCTATGGTCTTGGTCTCGCTTAGTCTTGCAGCAATGGCTCCTGCAAGGAATGAACCCTCGT
>DAIPJA010000214.1:0-3247 GCA_036770525.1 Gudongella sp.
TCCTTCAAGGACCGGGATCTTTGCGCACATGCCCTCAATGGGCGTCATTCTATATTTGCCTCCAAATGGCATCAGTACTGTAGCTGCTCCAACAGTATTATCGAATATATGGTTCATGCCCTGCTGGGAGCAGACATTAAGGTCCTGCATTGCCTCAAGCAATCCATCTCTGAAGGTATGGGCTTTTTCAGCAGTAATGTTCTTATCTGCTGATATAACAGTAACCTTGGCTTTCTGGCCAGCTCCGTTTGTGTCGAGAAAGCTCCTCTTGATATCCAGTATATGCTTGCCTCTCCACTCCATTACAAGTCTTCCTGTATCCGTAACCTCTGCAACAACGGTTGCCTCCAGGTTTTCCATGTCACAATGTGATTTGAAGCTTAGCAAATCATCCGGAGAAATCACCACAGCCATTCTTTCCTGAGATTCAGAGATCGCCAGCTCTGTGCCGTCCAGCCCCTCGTATTTCTTGGGGATCACATCAAGCTTTATATGAAGGCTGTCAGCAAGCTCCCCGATTGCAACAGAAACACCTCCTGCACCAAAATCATTGCATTTCTTGATCAATCTTGATAGCTCAGGATTCCTGAATAATCTCTGAAGCTTTCTTTCCTCCGGGGCATTCCCCTTCTGGACCTCAGCACCTGACTTAGCCAGGGATTCCTCTGTATGTGCCTTGGATGAGCCTGTAGCACCTCCAATACCGTCTCTTCCCGTTCTTCCGCCTACAAGAAATATAAGGTCGCCCTTCGCTGGCTTGAGCCTCACTACATTGTCCTTGGGAGCTGCTCCGATTACAGCACCCACCTCCATCCTCTTGGCAATATATCCCTGGTGGTAGATTTCTGTAACCTGTCCTGTTGCAAGGCCGATTTGATTGCCATATGAGCTGTAGCCTCTGGCTGCCTCTCTGGTGATCTTTCTTTGAGGAAGCTTGCCAGGTAATGTCTCCTCCATAGGCTGTCTTGGATCTCCGCTTCCTGTTACCCTCATAGCCTGGTATACATAGCTTCTTCCGGACAGCGGATCTCTTATTGCTCCGCCAAGGCATGTTGCAGCTCCTCCGAAGGGTTCCACCTCCGTCGGATGGTTATGTGTTTCATTCTTAAACATAAGAAGCCACTTCTCGGGCTTACCGTTGACATTTACCTCAATCTCAACGCTGCATGCGTTAATTTCATCTGAAAGCTCGAGATCTTCCAGGTTTCCCTTAAGTCTTTCTTCTTTAGCATTTATAGTGGCCAAATCCATCAATGTAATCGGCTTAGTTCTTCCTGTATTTTCTCTTGATTTAAGATACCTCTCAAATGCAGCCTCTATAGCTTCCTTATATGGTCCCTCCTCAAATTTGATCTCTTCAAGCTCAGTAAGAAAGGTTGTATGTCTGCAATGATCAGACCAATATGTATCTATTACCTTAATTTCTGTAACTGAAGGATCTCTTTTCTCTTCATCCTTAAAATAGCTCCGAACCATCAGAATGTCATCATGGCTCATTGCAAGCCCGTTATCTATCCTGAAGGCTTCCAGAGTTTCGTCGCAAAAATTAATAAAACCCTCAAGGATCTCCACTTCATAGGGTTCACTTATCTCTTCTTCGAGTGAGACAGGCTGACCCATGGATGCTTCTCTGGAGTCGATGGGGTTGATACAATAGTTCCTTATTTTGTTGTAGTCTTCTTTGGTCAAGCTTCCATCAAGCAAGAGTACCTTGGCTGTCTTGACCTTTGCTTCCATATCGCCTATAAGGATTTGGATACACTGGACCGCTGAGTCAGCGCGCTGGTCGTACTGCCCAGGCAGGTATTCGATCGCTAAAACGCTTTCCTTTTTCTCCACTGGCAGATTTTCATGGATAATGTCCACGTTAGGCTCTGATAATATCAGTCTGGTTATCTTCTCAAACTCCTCATCGCTTCTGCAGGTGAAATCATACCTATTCAGTATTCTGACGCCGTTAAGATCTTTAAGTCCCAAGGCATCCTTGAGCTCACGACACAGATTCTTGGCTTCAATGTCAAACCCATCTCTTTTTTTGATATAAACTCTCTTAATGCTGGAAATTTGAACCATCTCCTTTCATCTTCACACAACAATATTAGTTTATTAGAATAAAAATATCAAGATTTTTTTATTCTATTTCTTTTCCCTTCTGAGCCTTATCTTAATAAGCTCTTTATCCATTTCAGAGCTTATGGCATCTTTTGAAATATCAAGCTTGATCGACAGCTGTTCAATAAGAAGCTTCACGAAATTTTTCTTCCAATCAGTCATCATAGGATCATACGTCAATGAGTATGCAGCTAATTTCCCAAGATCCTCCTCTATCTTACCTTCCCTGCACTGTTCGAAGTCTATGCCGTATATCTCACCATTATTAATCAGGAAATTTCTAAAATTTACATCACCCATAATATAATTGCTGTACTTACTGGAACATAATGTGTCATAGAATGCTTCAAACCAATCCGACAGCTTAAGTATCATTGGCAATATATTATCCGCATTTGTATTTTCACTTCTTTCATACCAATCCAGCAGCGTTTCGTCACCAAGGTCTTCAAGATAAATAGAATTTGAGGTGACCCTAAGTACCTCAGGCACTCTACAGTTCTTACTATGAAGTAATCTAAGTATGCTGAGCTCCATTTTCATGTCTTCTTTGTCAATGTAAGTCTTAAATATGCTGTTTCCTTCATCTTCAATCAACCTATATACCTTGTTTCTTTTACTTGTAAGTTTCACCTTTTTACGCATATCTCTATATCCCCATTGTCTGAATAGCCATTAAGCTCAATGGAAAGTCCAATTATCGTATTCTTTATTATCCTTTGAACAAAGGGCACCATTGGTATTTCTGTCCCATCTATACGAAGAACAACTTCCTGCCTATCAAGAACACAATCATCTCTATGGGAAAGTCCCTGTGCTATTCTTGCTCCCAGTTCGTAGCAGGTAAATCCGCATGCTCTGCAGCATTCATCGTTTACATCAGGCAGGGGGCTGAAACTTTTCATTTCAATAAGGTCAACTAGCTCCTTTACGTGTGTCATGGAGTTTATTACCGGGATCCCTTTGTACTCCTTAAGTTCTGCAGCTATCCTGCCTGAAATAGCAATAACAGTACCGTCTAGTCTTGATTCTATGCCCTCGACATCATGAGCTGTAACTATCTTAGCAGATGAACTGTCTCTTACTCCCTCCATTACCACATAGTCATGATCATAAAATTTCAAGATATCATTTA
>DAIPJA010000019.1:0-16532 GCA_036770525.1 Gudongella sp.
AAAAATCCAACTATCGTGCCCAGATATTGATACACCTTATAGCTCATATCGTTATAAAGAAGAGCCTGTATTGCACCTGCAACAGCAGATGTTCCACCCATCATTACTCCTCCATAGATAGCTGCTGTTATGAATGCTTTTTGTGTCATGAAAATCGATCTGGTCATATTTGGATTCTTTCTTGGAAGTCCGGCAAATATTACAAATGCCACCGCAACCACAAATGAAAGTGCAGTCATCCTTGCAATTGAAATATCAGTGAGCCTCATATACCTAAAATAGTCATCTGGTAAAGGCTCTCTGCCCCCAAAGAAATAGAGCAGAAGAAAAGTGAATATGATTACAGCTGCAGTAACCAGATTTGCAAGAGTGAAATCCTTCACGCTGTTTTTTCTTGTCCTTACATATGTGACAGATGCAATGCCAAACAATGCACCAAAACCAAATGCCCAGTGTAGACAATTGAAAAGGAAGTTAAACTCCTCCTGTTGCGGCCAATCCAAGTGTATTCTCATAGCAGTGATTATTGAAAATGCTAGGGCACTTGCAATGGCTGCAGGGAATGTTCCGAATGCATCCATGGCTCCTTTTGCAACTTTTATGATAGACTTTGAAAAAGTACCCATATTCTCACCTCCAGGTTCGATAAACTAATGTTATCACTATGATTATACCCGAATTTCAGCTTATTTTATTTACATATGGGTTACAATCATAAAGACAGGATCGCGAGTAAAAGGAGTTTATCCTTATTGTCAGGATAAACTCCTTTTAAGATCATTTCAAATTAACTTTTTTCTACATGCTGTGGTAAGAATACCATGAAAAGAATCTGTCCTGATAATTGACTACCTCTATTAGAGGATACCATACCTCCCAGTAGCCAATATCTTCACTGAATATAACTGAGTCACTGTACATAAAATTGTCCTCGAAGGCCTCAGGATATTCATCATATAAGCCATAATAGACAATAGATATACTTATACTTGTACCAATGATCTCCTCATAAAAAATGGCATGGTTCTTGAGAATCTTTGCAATATTAATGATGCCCAGCTTTTCAGCCTCAAGGAATCTCTGGTAATTATCCTCTGTTACATAGGCATAGATACTTGTTATGGTACCATCAGCAGACATCTCAACATCGTATCCGTCAAAGCTTATTGTCTTTCCATTAGCAACTATATACGGCATGTTGTCATAGAGGTGGTCTACTATTTGATATGCAGTCATCCCGGTTGTAATTCCTACATAGTTCGAGTAGCCGTAATCTGAAGTCTTGTCTCCTCGAACTGCAGAAACTGCGTAATAAACCATGGTTCCAGGCTCATAGCCCTCTATTTCTATGGAGTAATCGGAATACCACTGCCATTTATTTATTCCATTACTGTCCTTAACAGGCAGCCATGTTGTCCCATCGTCAAGTGATTCAAATACTACAAAGTAATCTGCGGCCATGTTATCCCACGATAAAAGAACTGTACCTTCTGCTGAAAGCTCAGCATAAACATTTCTTGGCGGGGACAACAAATTCTTCAACTCATCACCAAACTGCTTCAGGGTCAGGATCTTATTTTTATCCATGGTTTTTAAGAGATTTATCGGGATAGCGAAGCCTAAATTATCGCCATCGGTAATCCTTGCAAAGGTTATACCTATTACTCTGCCATATTCATCCAGCAGAACTCCTCCGCTGTTTCCTGGATTTATTGCTGTAGTCACCTGGATCATATCACTTCTTACTGCACTTACCAATCCGTCTGATAAAGAGTTTGTAAGCCCAACAGGACTCCCTATTGCATATACTCTTTGTCCTTTCACTACAGTTGATGAGTCACCAAGTTTTAGGGGTGGTGTGCTTATATCAGATACCATCAGGGTCGCCAGATCCAGCTCTCTGTCATAACCTGTCACGGTTATTCCTCCTGTGTAGGTGGATCCGTCCTCATACTCCATGGTTATGGACTTTGCATTTTCGATTACATGAAAGTTTGTAGCAAGTCTTCCCTTGTCATAGAAAAAAGCGCTGCCGGTATTGTAGGTCCCGTCATACTGCTCAATAAATATCTGTACAACACTGTCTGATAAAGCTCCTATCTGTTCTGAAGTAAGCTTGCCCCCAGGTAATGATGTGACAGGCGTTTGAGGATTCTTTGAAAACTGCTGATAGGTTCTCACAGTCAAGGCAATTGCCTCTTCTCTTGTAGTGTTTCCTTTAGGATCAAAAATATTACTCCCCTTGCCCTGGATCACACCCTTAGCACTCATAAAGGCAACTTCGTCAGCAGCCCAATTGCTCACAAGGCCCCTGTCTGCAAATCCCAATGTGTAAGATCCTGAGACCAAAGTCGGATCTACAGCGTATAGAGTACGGTAATACATAGTAGCAATCTGTTCCCTGGTTATCTTGTCCAATGGGGCAAACTTCCCCTGACCTACTCCCTCAACTATTCCAAGCTTATAAGCTTTAAGCACCTCCGGATTTGATGTATCGGTAAAGGGATTTATGGATATTGGGACTGCTATACTTACTGAAAGCTCTTCGTAAAGCTTTACTACCATCTCCGAGAATTCCTCTCTTGTGATATGGTTTTGATAATTGCTTAATAAGCCTGATGGGACAAGTCCTAATTGTCTTGCCATTTCCACTTCATCAGAAGCCCAAGTACTGGGTGCAGCTATTGAAATGCCTGTAGTTGCCAGTATTGAAATTATGATAATAAAAGCTATGATTTTTCTCATTTTTACACCATCCAGTCTTCCTTTATCTCGTATATTGTTATACCCAAGGTACATCTACGTGAACCTAAATCAAAAATGGAGAATAACAGGATACATATGCCTATTATACTCCATTTTTGCTGCTTATATCGGGTTTCCCTTATATTTTAACCGCTTTGTAATAATTTTCTTTTATCCTACTCTTTTAAACCTGTTCACAGGCATCCCGTTAACTTCAACCATTTCTTCAAACATACTCATCGGTCTGACCCATATACCTTTGTCACCGTAAAGTGCTTGATAAACGACATAATCCTCAAGTGTCTCGGAATGCTTTGCAATATTCAACACAAGATAATCATTGCCCTTGAAATGTCTGTACTTTGGTCCAACCTCCACCATTCAGATCGTCTCCTATTTAAATACTACTTCAAATTCTTCAAATACAACGAGCATGTCCTCATTGAACACCTCGCCTGCAGATTCAGCATCCATCTCGAATATTCCTCTGTGTGCTTTCCTCCAGTATTCAAGACTTTTATCGCCCTCGCCCTCTATAGCTGCGTGATCCTCAGTGATATCCTTAAATGGTAAAATAGATACCCTTTCATTCTTTATTATACACTGTGCATTTCCGTTCCAGTCTGTCAATATACTAATATCTCCTGCTTCCGGAACTCTCTCCCCTTCAAATTCGTATAACATAAACAATGAGGCAGTTGCTCTTTTGGTTCCAATCTTAGCAAGTTGGACCAGCTCATCTGCGTCCTCCCTGTTGTCACAAAAGTGCCATGATGTATATTTTAATCCTGTGTTATCCGGATTTTCTCCGATTTTCTCAAGATACATCTTCCACATTATTTTAACGCTATTTTCTGACGATTTCATCCTTCTCCTCCCGTATAGCTATATTACTCTTCCCTTTCGCTTGGCATCATGATCTACTGCATTACCCACTGCAATACCCATTACAAGACCAGCAGGCAACCCAATCGCCTGGTTATTGAGAACAGTCAAACCAAGAGCTGCACCTATGGCCATTCCAACTGACATAAACAATGCCATATATTGACCCTTCTGAACCAGCTTATGCTGTTTCATAAGGTGGACGATCAACTCTGTCTTTATATCCCGATGTCTTTTCAGGTCATTCTTACTCAAAACACCGTTTTTATTAATAAGACTTTCAAAATATTTATCCGTGTGCTCAAGAAATTCCATACAGGTATTACAGCTTTCTTTATAGCTATCCAGTCTCAGTGCTATCCGCTCAAAGGTATCCAAGTCTAATCTCTTGGAAGCCTGAGGACCAATCAAGGTTCTCAGATCATTGATTTTTTGTAATATATTTTCCGTTGTACTCATAGTATCCCCCCTAAACATTCCCGCTATCTCTTTTGATTATACCAATTAGTATAATATGTTGATATCCTCATTTTGATTTTTATGTTTTTAAGCCCATTATTCCATATGCAAAATATTTGGGTATAAAGTAAGCATAGATTTAATGACTGGGAAAGGGAGGATATTATGAAAAGATTTTTCACTTTTATTTCACTGATACTGCTTGTAGGACTATTATCAACAGGATGCAGCTCACCTGAATCTCCAGCTCCTGAAGTTCCTCAGGAATCACCTGCAGCTGAAGCTCCTCCTGTTGAAACACCTTCGGAGCCATCTGCTCCACCTGAGCTTGAGGAGAGGCTCTCAGAAACCTACGCTGAGATAATGAAGGGTAAAAGCTATACAATGAAGTACAGGACGATCTCAAACATTGAAGGACAAGAGATAGAAGGCAAAATGACCATGGCTGTTGACGGTGATAACTTTGCAATGGTATTTGAATCAGATAATATTTCATCTACCTCGGTAATGAAGGATGAAATGCTGTACCTCATAATGCATGATCAGAAGATGATCATGGTATTTCCAGCTGATACCGACCAGGCCACTGAGGCTGCTCCTGAAGGCCCAGCCAATATCGATATGGAAGGAATGACATATGTTGGAAAGGGTGAAGCTGAATTTATGGGAAATATGAGAACTTATGAGGAATACACGGTAGAAGATGGAAGTATAAGGTATTACTTTGATGGCAATATACTTGATGGGATCGAAATGATCTTTGGTGGAAACAGCAATGTTCTCGACATAGAGGAGTTAACTGACCAGGTAGACGAAACCCTTTTTGCCATTCCTGAAGGATACCAGATGTTCCAGCCCTAACTATCAATTAGAATGATCAGTTTAACAAAAATCCCTGGATAGTTTATCCAGGGATTTTACGTGAATTAAATTTTCGATGTTCCAATGGTCTATATTTCTATTCCTTTTTGTCTTGCATCTGAATCAAGCTTGCTCCCTATGGCAATGCCAATTATTGCTCCGAAGAAGCTCCCAACAAGGGCGTATTCCATAGCTATAAAGCCGAATACCAAGCCTGCGATGATTCCAATTACAGTGGATCTTGATAAATATTGTCCCCTGGGTACAAGATTATGGTGGTCCTTCAAATGCCTGGAAAGATCTTTCCTAATGTCTTTTAGGAGCCTTATCTGGCTTCTTTTTACTCTTCCTCGTGATTGTTTAAGGTCATCAAGTACTATCTTCAAATTGTCGAGGTAATCTGAGCATTCATGGACCTCACCAGAAAGATGCTGCATTCTGATGATTATGTTCTCATATAAGTCTATCCTGATTTTTCTCATGGACTCTATATCAAGCTGCCTTTTCAATAATCTTAAGTCTCTTAATATCTCTTCATGCGGGCTCATGGTATACCTCCTTTTTCCTTATTATATTTGAGGTATATATACCCAATCATATTCATGTTTATCTATTTATTTTGCCCACTCAATTATTTCCGGTTTCCTAAGCTGTTGATGCTTGAAAACTGGCACTCCATACTCCTTGCCAAGCTCTCTCAGCTTCTCTTTATATGCTCCCTTTAACCCGTCATGCATTGCGATGCCATGGATCCCTCCCTCTATTGACTCAACGCAGTCCTTTAATTTTTCCAGTCCCCTTTCTCCATCATATCCGCCTGTAACAAGCCACTGGTTTGGTACGATGTGTGAAAATCCATATGCTTTATCTTCCCATGTCCTAAAGATTTCCCCTGAGAAAGCCCTGTCGAAATGTGTACCACCGGCACAAAGAATATTTTTCAGAGTAAGTCCATTATCATCAAAAATCCTAAGAAGTGATGCAGCGAGAACCTTAGCTGCCTTTTCATCTCCCCAGCTTTTCTCTGTGCTGCCAATCTCAATATCCATTACGGGCACTTTATAGACAGGAATAAGCTCAGGAGATGCATCTCCGTACATAATTCCGGACCAGTGTGTCGCCTCAGTAGTTACCGAAAACTCATCCAGCCCCTCTTTCAGCCTGTTTTTTTCCAGCCATACCAATAGGTTATGCATGTATTGGGGAGAAGCGGGCCCGAAGTTACCTGTATCAACATCTCCGGTAGTGTGAACTGAGAATACCTTATCGGGAGCATTTTCACCCTCATGCCACGTTATAAGTCCTGCAACGTCAAATTCAGAAAAATTCTCCAACATCACCGGCAAATACCTATTATAGTCATGGCAAACAACCTTCCCGGTTCTTACAAACCAAAATAGATCGCCTTTATCATCTATGTATTCCAGGACCGGGTATCCATCCACTTCAATACTTTTTTCAGCAAAGCTCAATAAAGAGTTCAGTGCTGAATAAACCGGTGCTGCCACATGGTCTATTCCTTCCTTTACTGCCATATAATAAACTGCCTTTCTTGCCATATCATCATCTCCATTTTATGTAAAGCCACCGGGTTCCCCCGGCGGCTCTTTCTCGTCATTCTACTATGAAGGATATCTTAGCATCTACTCTATACCTGGTGATAATTCCATCGCTTACAACTGCCTGAAAATCCTTTACATACACACTCTGAATATTCTTAACTGTCTTCGATGCTTCAGTAACTGCAATCTGTGTAGCGTCTTCCCAGCTTTTTGTCGATTCTGCAAGTATTTCTATCACCTTTACCACAGCCATAGGGACTCTCCTTTCAAATTAACTGCATCACCACATAACCACATTCAAGTGATACCCCTATGACAACCAGATAAACATTCCCCGTTTCACTTGAATCTGAAATACTTATTCAAAGACACTCTTATGCTTTTTCTTCTTATTCTGGTACATCCTTGAGTCTGCTATTCCCAACAATTCACTAATACTATTGGCATCTTCAGGATAATTTGCGTAGCCAGTGCTTAAACCAAGAAATTTTATCCCTGATGGATCGTTCAAGAATCTTAGATTCTCAAATTCAGAACATGCTTTTTTACAAAAACTCCCATCCTTTAACACGACAAACTCGTCTCCGGATATTCTGTAAAACCTATCCTTTGAATCCAGCAGCCTTCTGGCAGAGTTTGAAAAGGCTATAAGGTAGTCGTCTCCAATGCTATGACCATGATTATCATTTATAGTTTTAAAATTATCAAGATCTATGAAAATCAAACAGAATGGATTGCCATTGCGAAGCCTTCCGGTAGCATCCTCAATCATCGCTTCCCTGTTTTTCAATCTTGTCAGTGGGTCGGTCTTTGTTTTTATCCCCAGCATTTCAACTGACTTGCTTGCCTCTACGAATGAGTATGCAAGCTGGAAGGTTATTGCGAAGCATGCTCCCAGCAACAGGAATATACTGATTTCAACTAAATCAGATACACCATTCTCCAATGCGTATTTTATGGTATGGATCACCAGGATCACTGAAACCGACAAGGATAAAAGCGAATTTAATGTCTCTTCCTTTATGTTCTGGAGAGTATAAGTCATTTTTTTCTTCATAAACTTCAATAATAAAGGGAGAGTAATTAAGTAAGCTGCTGTCTGGATCACCAACGAATCTAAGGATCTGCTGGCAATACAGGTAATGCATGCTATCCTGTATGATATTGCAAAAATTATCAGGGAATATATCCAGAACGTATTGAATATGACCATAGTATGCTTGTATGGCTGCTTAGTAAGTAAAATCAATGGAATAAGGTAAACTACACCTGTAAAGGACAACAGCCTGTATCTGTCCTCCAATGCATACAGAGCTATCTCCGGAATCAAATAGCCAATCAATGCGAATAATGCTGCTGAGAATAAAACCAGATATGACCATGTGATCAAGGCTGATTTTCTCTTCCCTGAGCATGAAAGAGTCGCATAAACATTTACCAGAAACATCTCCATAATCATTGCTGCATTAGGTATTATCAATATGTTCAGCCCCATTCTCAGAATAATGAAACAGGTTTAACATAATGATACTATAATCAGAGATAATTTACAATATTTTGAAGGTTTTTTGTCAATTTTTATTCCAAGTCGTTCTTGGAAGTAAATATTTCTTCGTGCATTTCTCTAAAAAGCTTTCTATCATTATAATTCAGACTTTTTAAAAATTCCGATTTAATTTCAAGCAATCTGTAAAGATCCGTCAAATACTCAAATAGAGCCGCCTTGTTCCTGAATTCTTCCCTGGTTTTTGCATTTCCTCTGTAAGAGTAGGCATCCAGGTATTCCTTCAGTGTATCAGCTGCTTCCTTTTCGATGCTCTGTTTCTTAAGCTGTTCCAAGATTTTTTCTGTAAATTCGGATGCAATTCCACATTCCTCATCACTTTCTGATAAAATAGTGACTTGTCGTTCCATGTACTTCAATGTGTCCAGATGATCAGTTTCCATTTTCAAATACCTAAGATAATAATCCATGCTTCTATTAAAATTATCCCCATGCTCACTGGTTACCCTTTGGTTTGCAAGCTTTATCCTTTCACTTAGCTCTGACAAAAGAGAACGAATATCCCCAGTTTCTTCATTTTTACAAAGAATACTCCCCATTTTCCCAAGTATGCCGAATTTTAACTGTTTGATCCTCACCAGGTCAGAGAGAATGTGACTTTCTATACCAGGTATATAAAGATTCAGAACAAGAGCTATTGAAGCTCCAATTACCATTTGTGCAAATTCGTTGATCAGGCTTGCCATTGCAACTGAATTGGATGCCAGAAGATGGCTCACTAGAACCGAGCTTGGAACAAGGCCTTCATTTAGCCTGAATCTTACTACTATTGGTATAAATATCAGGAGGTAAAAACCAAACGCAGCAGGATTAAAGCCAACTACTGAAAAAACATCCCATGATATGGATAAGGCAATAACTGATGAAGCTATTCTCACACCAGCAAGGTTAAGAGACTTTCTTTTAGTGTTCTGAAGGCTCAGGATGACAACTATGGCTGTATTTACACCATAATCCAGACCAAGCAGCTGGGCGATGAAAATTGCCAGCGCTGCACCTATAGCAGTTTTTAATGTTCTCATTCCTATGTATTTCGTAATTTGTTTCAACAAAAGCATCTCCTTAAATCAATAAGACTCCCAAATCCGGGAGCCTCAATAGTGTCATCAACAATCTGATTCTATCAGTTGCAATTACCATATTCAATATATTTGTTCATAGATTCGCCTATTTATTTTGGATCGATTTATTAAGTTCACAGCAATCCAATCTGCCACTTCCAAATGCTTCCTTGCTTCCATCTGAAAGCCATTCAAGGAACTTGGATATTTTAGTCCTGATTTTATTTATCATCCTTATACCTCCCCTGCTTTCTCATTGTTATAGGTTATAGGCAAGCTCAGAACAAACTCTGTTCCCTCACCTATTGCTGAGCTGACAGATACATCCCCTCCAAGTAATGTCATATTTCCTTTGACAATATACAGGCCAATCCCGTCACCTGATCCGGCTTGATCCTTGCCTCGATAATAGGCATCGAAGATATGTTTAAGATCGCCCTTGTCTATTCCAGATCCGTTATCTGTTATACTTATGTTGATATAATCACCGGACCTCTTGTACGAAATTTTCACATGACCCCCGGCGTCAGTATATTTCCAGGCATTATTGAGTAAATTGTAAAATACCTGACTAAGCTTAAATTTATCTGTTCTCATGACAACTTTATCGTCAGAATCAAGTATGATTTTTAACCCCTTTTTTGAAAACTGAGTGCTTAATCCACTTAGTATCTGCTTCAAAAGCTTATTCAGCTCAAAATCCTCTATGTTCATTTCATTCTGCAGCGCATCAGCCTCTATCATTCCGCTCAAGCCTGTAATTAGAGAGGTTATAATCTCAACCTGGTTTTTCAAAAGTTCGATTTCAACCTGATCGGCTTCAATAACGCCATCCTCTATACCCTCAAGGTGGGTTCTTATGATCGTCAAGGGTGTTCTTGTCTCATGTATAAGCTTATCTGTGAGCTCCTTTCTCCCTTTCTGCTTCAATCTCAGCTTTGTACTAAGATCATGGAGGCTGCTCCTAATGCTTGTGATCTCTGAAACTATAGACCTTTCGACCTTTACCTGCTTTCCTGACTGAATGTCAGAAGCTAATATTGCAGTTTCCTTCAGATCTTTGCTCATAAGCCTGCTTATTAGAAGTGCAATAGACGCTGAGATTGCCATTGCAATCATAACAGCCCTTAAGCTGTTGGAGAGCAAAGACATCTTAAATAGTCTTGCCACAAGTGAATTGTCTGCTGTACTATATCTTGTAATGTATATGGAACCCCAGGTCTCGCCGTCATCCTCCAGGATAAACTGGTCAGTAACCTCATCCCCGTTGGATCTCATTCTCGCCAATCTTCCGTCCATCATCATTCCGCGCATATGGATGTCAGAAGAGACATCCTCCAAAAGTCTGCCCTCAGGGTCAAATAGTCTGATCCTGAATATCGGGTCGACCAAGTGAGTCTCCAGATCTGCCCTAAGCTGCTCTTTTGTAATTGTCTTCTCTTTAAGCACGTTGAGAGCATAGTCCATTATTTGTTCAATGTGATTATCATAGACCTCGTTTAAATAGCTTGAGAAGAATTTATCCGTCAAAGACCCTAAAATCGCAGCGTTTATACCTACTGATATCAGTGCAACCAAAAGGAGTATGATCAGCAGCAGTCTCTTTATGCTCATTGCTGATCACCTCCAAAAACATAGCCTGCACCATATTTGGTCACTAAATACTTAGGTTTTCCAGGGTCATCCTCCAGCTTTGCCCTGAGTCTTCTTATATAGCTGTCGATGTTTCTATCTATGCCCTCATAATCAATACCAAAGGCTAAGTTTATTATTTGTTCCCTGCTTAACACTATCCCTCTATTTTCAACAAATGCCTTTAGAAGCCTAAATTCAACTGATGTAAGCTCCACTGTCTGTCCTCGTTTTTCCAGAGTCATACTCCCCATGTTTAATTTCAAGTCCCCAAACTCAATTGTCTGACTACTGCTTTCATTGTATACTCTCTTAAACAAGGATTTGATCCGCCTCATAAGTTCTTTAGGACTAAAGGGCTTGATTACGTAATCATCTGCGCCGAGATCAAAGCCCTTTATGCGATCAGGCTCCAGTTCTCTGGCAGTAAGCATAATCACAGGTACATTAGAAACCTTCCTAATCTCGCTAAGCACCTGGAAGCCATCTATACCAGGGATCATAACGTCTAATAAAACAAGGTGAAAGAAGTCATCAGAAAAAGTATCAAGAGCGGACAAACCATCCTCAGCCAACTGATAATCATAGCCCTCGTTTTCAAGATACTTGATTATTATACTACTGATCTCTCTTTGGTCCTCTACTACCAATACCTTTCGATTCATTCCCTCACCTCTTGTCCTGTTATTGCCAGTTTCTTCTCCCATTAAATCTACCCATATTTCCATGGCAATACTCCGGAAATACCAGCCCGGTGTCAATATCTGCTATCAACTTCAGCTCTACTTCACCAGTATCTGGATCTAATAGCTCTATTTCGTAATATTTATCCTCATCCTCAGATATATCCCCTACCACAAGATCCAGGTTATGAAACTCAATAAATTCTTCAGCTCTTTCCTTAGCAGAGTCCTTATCGATCTTTTCCCCTTCTTCAAGCGGCTCCTGCCAGCTTCCTCGTCCCATCATACCTCTATAAGCTCCATCTTCGGCATAATTCTCGTTATATCTCCAGCCCATCATTCCTCTCGGTCTGCCATATGATCCAGACTCATCCTCATAGTTTCTCCATCCGGGCATTACCCAATTATCATATTCCGGTGAGTTCTTGTCCCTGATCTCAAAATAGTTTGTATCCATCATCGCATTAGCAGTTTTTATCCCGCCAAGGATTCCTGCTGCTATCAGCAGTCCTGAAACTATAAACATTGCAATTGCTGTCTTTTTCATCAATATTACCTCCTGGTTAAAGTGTTTCTTTTGCTTATATACTCTTCCTCGCTGATTTCGCCTCTAACGTACCTTTCTTTAAGCATAGCTAAAAGGTCATCATCGTTTCCTGTCGCTTTATTTTTTCTTACCAGCAATATGATAACAGCTGCAACAGCGATTAAAATCCCTAACCCGATCATCATATGCCAAGGACCGAAGAAACCTCCGCCCAGGCACCTTCCAATCCCATATGCTCCTCTTGCAAACATCATAATAAACCCTCCCTTTACATCCCCTTATTTTTTGATCACAGACCTCATTTTTCTGAATGTTTCTTCATCTATCTCACCGTTTACGTAACGCTCCTTCAATATGATTTCTGCATTATCTTCGCTCTTAATGGAAATACTTTTCTTGTCGCTAGTTAGCAGATAATACACAAGCACTACTAACAGTATAGGAACAAGCATCATTTTAACCAGTCTCCTTTTCTTTTTCTTGATTACATTATCTCTATGAATTATTGCACAAATATGACAAAGCCAATAATTTTAAAAAAGAAAACCGGCTGAGTAATCAGCCGATCATATTCGAAGAAATATATTTCATTATACTACCTTGTCTCAGGAATTTTTCTAAAATTGTCAGCCTGGGAAATAAGCATCCCGGCCAGCATAAGGCCTGCACCTATATATCCTTTCAAAGGCAGCCTTTCATGGAGTATTATTGCCCCTCCAATAGCTGCAAACACGGCCTCCATACTTAAAGCTATAGCAGCATGTGATGTCTTGGCATCCTTTTGAGCGATCGCCTGAATAGTATAAGCGACTCCAGCAGAGAATATTCCTCCATAGAGAAGCGGGATCGATGCATCAATGATCCCTTGCATCTGTATATCTTCAAATATAAAAGCAGCAGCTATTGCCCACGTACCAGTCACTGTAAATTGAACTGCGGAGAATTTTAACGGATCAAGTTTTTTTGCAACTATGCCAAGTATGATAATGTGCGCTGCCCAGAAAAATGCTCCTATCAACTGCAGAAGGTCTCCAAATTGTATAGTAAGATCTTCGTTGATGCTTAATAAATACAGTCCAAAGGCTGCAACTATGGCCCCTATCCAAATAAAGACATTACTCCTTTGCTTCATAAACAAGCCCATGATTGGTACAATGACTATATATAGACTTGTTATAAAGCCTGCCTTACCAGCTGTAGTGTATTGGAGACCGACCTGCTGGAAGGTGGCTGCAATAAACAAAACGGTCCCTGCAATAATACCTGCCTTAATAATATCCTTCGATGTATCGCCTTTATTACCAGATTCCTCTCTTCCGCCAAGAAGCTTTATCACCGGCAGCAACGACAGACTTCCCAGTAAAAACCTGATACCAGTATACGTGAATGGTCCTATGTAGTCCATTCCCTTTCTTTGAGCTACAAATGCAAATCCCCATATGGCAGCTGTCAACAAAAGCAGTAAACTAGCCTTCAACTCTTTATTTTTCATGTCTCCTCCAAAATAGTGATATATTTGTCAATATGCAACCATTATGAAGCAACTAAGGATTAAAAGTCAAGGTGAAGGCGGTATCATAAAGGTCAATTATCTATTTAAGTTAAAACTATGGATGAACTCCGGATATAGCTACCTACTCTACCATATATCTAAGTACAGTCTTTAATTTTTCAGGCTCACTTTTTCTTGGATCTGAAAGGTAAATCTCCCTATGGACCATGGTTTTTATCTTAAGACTGTTATCCTTTATGTAGGTCTTCATCAAATCAAAGCTCTTCTTTTCATTTTCGTAGCTGCCAAGGTGCATCATTTGGACTGAAAATCCATCCTCTATTGCCTCCAGTTTAAGTTCATCTATCAGCAGGTTAGGTTTACTTTTCTTAACAGTTTCAATAACTTTGTTGAATACTTCCTGGGTCACAAAATCAGGCTGCCTTATCATTATCTTATACAAAAGCTGTGATTTGTCCAGTTCAGTATTTACTCTGCCATCTTCACTTAGATCCCACAAGCCTTCCAATGGATAAACCGTATATTCAAAATATCCTTCAGGAGTGAAGCCCTTCTTCGGCATCATTCTTATCGCATATGATATTGAGTATAGAGCCTCCACTCTGTCACTGAAATCAGGTCCATTAGGGTCTCCCTTTCCTTCTATCGCGACAAAATTAAACTTTGGTACCACGATTGACTCAGGTTTTGTACCAGGCAAATATATTGATTTTTCAACCTTCCTCCATTCATATTTCATTTACTCAACTCCTCCTGGAAATAATTAAATGTTAAATATTTGTAACTTTTTAAGCAAATAATATACAGAATACCTTCAAATGAGTAATTGTCTAGTTTTTATTATGGAACAAGTGATTCCATAGCAAACATAATTTTGTAATCAATCTGTAACCATATTAATTATTTGGGTATAACATACATGAAGTGATGTACTATGGAAGCCAAGATCAAGTAGGCGTACTTTGGACGCTGGTCTACTTGTGAGCAAATAGCGTAACCGACCATTATTGGTCGGTTTTTGTTTTAGTATCAATACTATTGAGCATTATAGATAGGTTGGAAACCGGGGTGCCTGGACAGCTGTACCGGATTCCTGCAACTCCCAAGCCTAGAATAGGTTTGTTTGTTGTTGTTTAAATTATACATTATCTAGATTTTTGGTTCAATGGTCTTAACAAATTATGTGATCGTTTTCTTCATTTTTTCACATACCTCATACTGACTTTGAAGTTAAATGGAGGTGATGCCGTGTTAGAAGAATTGGTTTGTTAGTTAGATTAGGAGGTGATCGATGATAAAGATAAAATAAAATTGAATATATATTTCTCTTTGTTTTCAGAGTAAATGAATTTAAGAAAGGAGAATCTATATGTATGGGAGTATGGTAAGGAACAGTAATAGCAAATACAGACTTATTTTTATCATAACTCTTGCAATGGTTATGCAGCTGCTGATACCTTCAACGGTAGTGTTTGCTGGGGATAATGATATTACTGCATATGGATATAACATTTCCAATAATTCTGGTTGGACCACAGGTAACCTAGGTAAATCCTATGAGGAAGGTGAATGGGTAGCTTTCCAAACCATAGTAACCAATGTTAACTGGAATGTAATGGACAGGGTCGGTGTAGCCTTCGACTTTTATGATGGCGGAAGATTCTATGATTTGGTTAGAAATATCTCTGTAGGTACTACGCAACTTACAAATGATATGGCATTTCCTATGCTGGGTGGTGGAGCATATCCATTAAATACTCCTGATGCGATTAACATCGCGCAGAGAGAACCGGATGAATATTTCTTCACTGGATTTACACCAATTGAATTTTCTGATGCTGAACGTGAAGCTCAAATAAATATTGGAACAAATAGATTTGATGAAACAAGGATCTTCTATATAACCGAAGAGCAAGTAATTGAAGCTGGTTTAGGAAATAGTAAAACCCTTGTAATATACTTCCAACTTCACCTATCAAGAACCTTTATGTGGAACAATTTAGGTATGTTTGATACAGATGGTGATGGAACTAAGGATACCGAACTACCATTGGCCTATGCTTACTCAGATCCTTCTTCCCCAACATATGACTGGGGTGGATATGTTTACGATGAAATATTCTTAACATCAGGTTCTGCACCATATACAATGAGGGGTTCAGCAGCATATCCTGGTTCAAGTGGTCACTCTTATGTGTATACTAGCCCTGGATCAGGTGCTAAGACCATACCAATTCCTGATATCGGAGAAACTACAGGTACGATCTCAGGATACAAGTTTAATGATTTAAATGGCAACGGAATATGGGATAAACCTACAGAACCAGCCATTAATAATTGGGAAGTATTCTTAAGAACTGACCTATATGCAATTGATGATTTGGAATGGTCAGTAAACACAGATTCAAATGGCTATTTCCAATTTACAAATCTGCCATATAATCTAATCTATGAATTAACTGAAGAACTTCAAACAAATTATTCTCAAACCAGCCCATATATCGGAATTACAGGAGCTGGAACTTATAACCCAGGTGGAAATGTTGAAACTACTTGGTGGAAAACTGCACAAGATTTTAGTTTCGAGGATAGGGCAGATTGGGGCTGGAGCGTTAAACTAGCACCAGGAAACTTATCTCAAACAAATGTTGATTTTGGTAATAGACAGGTTGGTTATATCACAATAGATAAAACTTGGAATGACATGGGTACTGGTATTGATCTTCCTGAATCTGTAAGTGTTCTCATCAAGGATTCTGGAGATTTAACTGTTGATACTCTTGTCCTAACAGAACTAAACGGTTGGACTGACACTTCAGTTGCACTTGTTCCTGGAACCTACACCTTCGAAGAGGTTACAGTTCCTGGTTGGTCATCTGTCTATACTCCAGAAAATAGAACTCTGGTTGTTTCAGCTGGCGATGTTGAGGATGCTGAGATCGGTTCAATTGCCAACACTCTTGATGTTGGTTATATCACAATAGATAAAACTTGGAATGACATGGGTACTGGTATTGATC
>DAIPJA010000019.1:16632-17999 GCA_036770525.1 Gudongella sp.
CTGGCGATGTTGAGGATGCTGAGATCGGTTCAATTGCCAACACTCTTGATGTTGGCTCATTGACAGTATACAAAGTAATCGCAAATCCTGAAATGATTCCTGATGACTATATGATTCCTGACTTTGAAATCACTATTAGTGGTATGGGTTACACTGACACTCAAACTATAGCTGATGGAGATCATTACACTTGGTATGATTTGGTTCCAGGTAACTATACAGTAACTGAAGCTACTCTTGGTGTGGAATGGCAAGTAAGTATCACAAATGGTGGTTCTGCTACTGTTGTTGCTGGCCAAGATACTGAAATTACTGTAACCAACACCTATGTTCCACAATACCATGATGAAACAATGTGGGCATACTATCAAGGAAAAGCAATTCCATTTAATGAAGTTGCAAATAACTTAAAGAATTGGGGATGGACAAATGGTCCTTTCACTGCTGATCATGAAAATCCAATAGTTCTTGACCTATATGCAGGTGCTGGAGGAAATGACCTATCTAAAGGTGAATATGTAGGAACTGTAGAAGTTGAAATTAATGGAGATGGTTCAATTACTGTAACTTATGATACAGATGACCATGAAATATTAGATATTCATTTCTTTATCGGTAACTACAAGCTACCAATGAAAGGTAAGAAATACACCAATGCTCCTGGTCAATTCCCATTTGATGACTCTTATGGTGATTATGACTCAGATAATAGATTCTCAATGACACTTACTCCTGAAGACTTGATGGGTATAGACTTTATAAAAGACTTCTATATCTCAGCTCATGGAGTAGTAAGAATCTACGAATAAAAATTATTAAAGGGTCGTTGCTCAACGATGTAATAGAGTTGAGCAACGGCTTTTATCTAGAATCCTCTTGCAGTATACTTTGATAAGCATGTAAAATTAATCGTCCCGTCACTACTGTTATTATACTTCGCTCTGAAATATATTTTTTGAAAATGGAATATTTGTCTGGATGATTTTTTCATAATAGATCATTCTAACGAACCAATAAGAGCACTCCCAATATGAAGTGCTCTAATCATTTATATTATCTTTTTAATAAAAACCTCCACAAGCTCAGGATCGAACTGTGTACCCGAATTATTCTTTAGCTCCTCTACAGCCTCTTCATAACTCATTTTTCCTCTATATGGTCTGTCTGCCGTCATTGCCTCGTAGGCATCAGCTACAGCAAGTATCCTGGATAATATGGGGATCCTGTCTCCCTTGGCGCCCATAGGGTACCCTGTGCCATCCCACCTCTCATGGTGGTATAGTATAGCTCTCGCATGGAAGGAATAGCCCTCCACTCCCTTGAGAATCCTGTATCCAATAGCAGGGTGATGCTTGATTTCATCCCAC
>DAIPJA010000020.1:0-17920 GCA_036770525.1 Gudongella sp.
TCATTGAAGATTGACATCCTTCCACATCCTTTCATTTCGGTTTATATTACTGATATTAGAATCCTCTAGCAGACATCTTATTGAAGCCTATTTCATTCGTAGCTCCGGTTATCGCCTGGATCTCCACTGTTATTGTACCGTCTGCTGCAAGGCTGCCATCGAATCCACCTGCAATTATATCAGTGTATGCAAGTGTACCAATTACCTTGTCCATCTTTGGAAGCACGATTACCTCATTTGCATTTCCGCCTGTAACTACTGCATCTGCTGCTTTGTCAGCATCTGCCAGTGACTGGCTCGCACCGTCTCTTCCAGCATACTCGTCAGTTATTATTACTGTCTTGATATTCTTCGCTTCGATCTTCTTACAGTTCATAATAAGGTCAGTATCCGGGTTACCAAAGCCCTCCTGGGAGATTATAACTCCGTCAAGGTTAAGGAATTCAGCCAGCTTAGCTGTCCAGTTTGATGACCTTTCCTTGTCGGCAAGATAAACGTTTTCGTTGGTGATTATTACTCCTGCAAAGTTTATCTCTTTGCCATGAACCTTCATCATGTCATGAACAACAGGGTTATTGAGATGATGGTAGGTTGTATTCTTATCGCAAGCTGATACGCAGTTCCCACTTACTATAGCGCCATCCATTATCTCTGTTGGGTACATTATTGTTGGAACTATCTGCTTTGCATCCACTCCATATACATAGGTGTCATGAAGCAGTCCTTGTGTCTGCAGCATTTGAACATATCCGATCCTTGGAAGGTCAGGATATTTTTTCATACCGTCGACAAAAGCATCAACTTCGAAAACCTCTACTAAATCCGGAGCAACCTTTTTTGCTGTCTCTGCAAGGTAAGCTGCTGCCTTGAAACCAGCAAATCTGACTGCCTTTTCATGATCATGCTGCTTTAAGCCTTCAACAGGCTCACAATTCATCACTACGTTGATCGTTTTGGAAAATGGTGTGTATTCTGCTCCAGGACCTGTCATATCGACAATACCCTCCTGGAATCCAACGATCTTTCCTGTAGTCATTACTGCACAGCCCTTAAGAACATTAGTCTTACCTGAACCAACGACATCCACTTTTGAAAGTATTCCCGGGAATACTCCACCGGGGCCTTCCACCTTGACCCTTGGTTCAACAACGTCCTTTACAGGTGTGATTCTTACACTTTCACCTGGTTTTGCGATGTCGACGCTAACTGAAGCAATGTGCTCATCCTCCATGATCAGGTTGATCAG
Source organism: Gudongella sp. (assembly GCA_036770525.1). Taxonomy (GTDB): domain Bacteria; phylum Bacillota; class Clostridia; order Tissierellales; family Tissierellaceae; genus Gudongella. The sequence goes on from DAIPJA010000020.1 coordinate 1,247, forward strand.
TTCTTCCTTCTTTATGGTAAGCACTCCGTTCTCCAGTACTGTCGATTCACCGAATTTTACATCCTTAATTAGTACTTGGCCTAATTCAAGACGCATTGACTTCACCTCCTCAGATAATTGGTTATTATCATTTTATCCGGAACTCCGGATTTATTGCCGCGATTAGCAATACTTCTTGATCAATTCCTCTACTGACTTAGTAGTAGCTTCATCTCCAACAACAGCATCTACTCTTTCACCATTTTTGTAAATAGCAATTACAGGAAGTCCAAGAACCTTCTGTCCTATAGCTACTCTTCTCGCAACTGTGATATCAAGTGATGTAAACTTGATCTTGTCGCCATAAACCTCTTCATATTCATGTACATGAGGCATAAGTGCCTTGCAAGGTTCGCAGGAAGGGCTCCAGAAATCAACCAGCACTGTACCTTCCGCGTTTAAGACCTCAGCTTCAAAATTCTCTTTGTTCAATTCGATCATTTCACAACCTCCTATTAAAAGTGTTCTTCTATATACTTCTCAGCCTGAGTCGCTGCTATGGCACCATCAGCTGTAGCCGTAACTACTTGTCTAAGCGACTTGACCCTGTTGTCCCCTGCCGCAAATACTCCTGGAATATTTGTCTTCATATTGTCATCGGTCTTTATATACCCATTCTCCATATCAATCATACCCTCAAAAAGCTTTGTGGCAGGGTCATAACCTACAAAGACAAATATACCAAATGTACCGTCATCCTCATCTGCAAAATACTCAGATTCTTCGCCTGTCTTTACATTTTTAACTACCATTGACTGAAGTATTCCATCTCCCTTGACCTCTGTGATAACTGAATCCCACATGAAAGCCATCTTTTCATTCTTAAATGCTTTTTCTTGAATAGATTTCGCCGCTCTTAGTGCATCTCTTCTGTGAACAATGGTAACCTTCCTTGCAAACTTAGTCAGATACATTGCTTCCTCAACAGCGGAGTCCCCGCCGCCGACCACGAAAACCTCAAGGTCCTCAAAGAATGCTCCATCACAGGTTGCACAGTAGGAAATGCCCCTTCCCGTCAATTCTTTTTCTCCCGGGCAGCCTATGTGTTTTGGAACAGCACCGGTCGCAATGATTATGGTCTTTGTTTTGTACTCATTTTTCTCACATTTTACCGTCTTTATGTCACCCTCAAGATCAACTGATACTACTGTGTCTGAGACCTTTTCTGCTCCGAACTCTTCTGCCTGCTGCACCATTCTTGCAACCAAGCTTGGTCCTGTTGCATGTTCGATCGAACCAGGATAGTTTGCAACCTCATCTGTGGTTGCTATCTGACCGCCAGCAGCTTCCTTCTCAACGATCAGAGTTTTAAGTCTTGCTCTTGCAGCATAAAGTCCTGCAGAGAGTCCTGCTGGTCCGGCTCCGATAATAACTACATCGTAAACCATCAAAATACCTCCTTTATAGTTTTGTAGTATTCTGTTCTTTTAATAGCCCAAATTAAAAAAAACAGAATAAATAGACCTTCGCCTACTTACTCTGTTTATTAACCTGAGAGATTCTCCCAATTCCAATAAAGGGATTGCTCCTTCGGTGAATGACGCCTTTCCAGAGTTATGTCCTATTGCGGTCCTTTTGCCTGAGAGGTTCACATCAGAGGGGCTATCTCTGACACTTACTCCTTCGGCGCCACTAAGTGGGCTCTCCCGCAATGATCATCCAAAATAATTCAGAATTTTCCATAACATTTTGTTACATTTTTAACAACTCTGCAAGGTCATTATATCCTATCTCATTCACGGTAGTCAATAGGATTATAGAAATATTTAATTGATAACATTAATCCTTAAATTTATCCAATACATACATAGAGATATTGCTTGCATGGTCTGAAACTCTCTCAAGGTTGCTTATAACATCAAGAAATACTATCCCTGAGCCTGTGCTGCAAAGCATCTTGTTCAACCTGTCGATATGGTTTGCCCTATTTTGCTTTTCAAGCCTGTCAACCTCATCCTCAAGGATTAAAACTTGCCTTGCCATAGCCTCATCAGTTATTCTATAAGCCTCAACGGATGTCTTGAATCCCTCCTCGCAAACATTGAACATTTCTGCAAGCTCCTCAATTGCTTGTGGAGTAAAGTACAGATTGTTATCAGACTTATACTGAGCCAACTCTGTTATATTCTCTACATGATCGCCAACTCTTTCAATGTCGCCAATTACATATAACATAGCATTAATGTCTGCATGTTGCTCATCTGATAGTGGTGCGTTGGAAAGCAGTACCAAATAATCTGTTATCTCTCTCTGTATTTTATTTATAGATTTCTCTCTTGCAAGGATAGCGTCGACGCCTTCAATTTTATCCTCAAGCATTACAATTCTGCACGCCCTTAGATTTTCTAAAACAAGGTTGCCCATCCGTATAGTTTCTCTTCCTGCCTGACCTAATGCAATTGATGGTGTCTCGATTATACGTTTATCAAGATATTTGGACTCTGTCATATCTTCATCACTTCCACCTGGAACCAGCCATTCTGCAGCTTTTACTATCCACGAAGCAAATGGAAATAGGATTATCGTGTTTATAACGTTGAAAGTGGTATGAGCGTTTGCTATCTGTCTTACTACGTCGTTAGGGCTTACTCTAGTTACGAAGGCCTGAATAGGATACCTAAGCAGCGTCATAAATATTACAGTACCGATCACCTTCATCAATAAGTGTATCATCGCTGCTCTTTTGGCTGTTCTGCTGGCCCCTATACTTGAAATCAATGCAGTTGTAGTAGTTCCAATATTTTCACCAAATAGGATCGGAAATGCCATGTTCATGTTAACAAATCCCTGTCCTGCCAAAGCCTGAAGTAGTCCAACTGAAGCTGAACTTGATTGTACAATAGTAGTTAGACCCAAACCAACCAGCATACCCATTACCGGATTATTTAGGCTCATAATAATGTTTGTAAAGGCAGGCAGCTCAGCCAATGGCTTCAAACCGTCTCCCATCATATCCATTCCTATGAAAAGAATACCAAATCCAATTAGAATTTCAGAATAAGTTTTCGCCTTTTTATTTTTTGCACCAATCCAAATGGCAACACCTATTGCTACTGCTAAAGGTGCCCAGTCAGTTAATTTAAATGCAATCAATTGAGCCGTTATGGTCGTACCGATATTCGCTCCCATAATAACTCCGATAGCTTGAGGCAAAGTCATGATCCCCGCATTGACGAAACCAACTACCATAACGGTAGTTGCACTGCTGCTTTGAATAAGCATAGTAACAAAAGTACCCACTAAAATTCCTTTAAACCTATTTGCAGTCAAAGCTTCAATCATTTTTTTCAGCTTATTCCCTGCCGCCTTCTCAAGTCCTGAACCCATCATATTCATGCCATACAAGAATAAACCGAGTCCTCCCAATACTGGAAGTGCCAAATCCATAGCGTTATCCTCCTTTTGTCTGAATCACCCAAATATATTAACATACATTGATGATTTTTGTACACCTAATTTATCAAGCTAATCCTGGGAATCCAAGCTGCCTTAAAGCCTCAAAGATTATTATATTGGCTGAGTTTGACAGGTTCAGGGATCTTGCGATGTTTTCTCTCATTGGTATTTTAATAGCTGTATCAAGATTCCTTGCTATCAGTTCTTGAGGGAGTCCCTTTGTCTCCTTGCCAAATACGAAGAAGCTTTCGTCCTCATAAGTAAATTCTGAGTATAATCTGCTAGCCTTTGTAGTAGCATAATAGAATCTAGACCCCGGGTTCTTCTCTAATACTTCACTAAAGCTGTCATAGTAGCTTATTTCTACAAGGTGCCAATAATCAAGTCCGGATCTTTTCAGATATTTGTCGCTGACAGAGAATCCGAGAGGTCTCACCAGATGAAGTCTGGTCCCTGTCAAAGCGCATGTTCTGGCAATGCTGCCTGTGTTGTGTGGGATCTCAGGTTCTACCAATACTATATTAAGAGCCATGGCATCCTCCGATCAAAGTACATATTTTTCTATTGCTAGTGCTACACCGTCTTCATCGTTACTGCTTGTAATGAAATCTGCCTGTTCCTTGACCATATCTTCTGCATTTCCCATAGCAACTCCTACACCGGCAAATTTTATCATGGAAAGGTCATTTTCATTGTCGCCAATTGCCATTACCTCATCAGAATTTATGCCAAGTCGTTCGCATAAGAGCTTTACTGCCGACCCCTTTGATACTCCTTTATCCATTACCTCCAGATTGTCCCTCCAGCTTTTCGAAAGCTCCACTGATTCCAGACTCTCCAGGTTTTTCCTCAGCTTTATCAGCTTGTCCTGATCCTTGTCAATGAAAAGGAACTTGTAAATTTTAAGCTGTTTATTGTTAATAATTTCATCTGATGAGCCATAAAGCTTTATGTCTATTGATTGTCCCTTTAGTCTTTCTGTTGTAGGCGTATAGTAATCAACTATTTCCTTAACATAAGTCTTGGTGAAGAAGGTATCTTCATTGTAAAAATGAAAATATATGCCCATCTGTTGCCCTGTTTCCATTACCCTCTCTATATCGTTCCTGGAAATAGGGCGGTCTATGACCTTATTAAGATCCTTGTCAACCACAACAGCTCCGTTGCAGGCTGCTATATAACTTTCAAGACCCAGCTCCTTCGAGTAATGAATAGCAGATTTTAATACTCTGCCGGTTGCTATTACAACCTCTATCTTCTTTTTCTTAGCCATCTCGATTGCTTCTCTTGTTCTTCCGGTAAGAAGGTTCTGCCTATTTAACAGTGTACCATCCATATCGATTGCGATTAGTTTTATGCTCATTTCAATCCTCCCAACAACATAAATATAACATATCACGGTACAAAATAAAACAAAAAGACCGGCGTGCGCCGGCCTATATTTTACGTATCTCAGTTACTAACGCCTCAGCGTCAGCAACCTCAACAAGTCCCTTATGTCTCATATCTTCAAGAATCTTATTTGCCTCTCCGCCTGTAAAGTCAAACTCCCCAACAGTCGAGAATAGCCTTATTACCTTAATTCCATTATCAAGAGCAGCTTTTGCCAGTTTAAGATTCAAAAGATTTCCAGCACCCATCGGAGTAGGTGATATTACCACCGCATGAGAGTTCATTATCTGTTCAAAGGCTTTTTTTGATGCCTTCTCGGATATCGCTGAGAATGGCTTTTCCTCGATTAAAGTCAATCTAAGTGCTTTGGCATGCTGCCAATCTGTATCTCCAACGTTGATCACGCCCAGGCTCAAATCATGTCCTTCCTGATTCAGTATGTTCATCAGTTCAAGACTTGTGCCCCCCCCTCCAATTATGTGTATCCTTCTCTTCTCCGAAACCCTTAATCTTCTTTTGATCTCGATTGGCGTTACTGTGACATTTCCTGTGTATCTGCTCGTTTCTACGACTACCCGCATTCCATAAGTGTTTTCGATATTTTCAGGAGTAATAACAGCTTCAGGACTACCCTGAGCAATAATCTCTCCATCCTTCATAAGTAATATCCTGTCCGAATACCTGGAGGCGAGATTTATGTCATGTATTACCAGTACTATTGCCAATTCCTTTTCAGAGTTCAGTCTTTTTAAAAGGTCAAGTATTTCAATTTGATGATTTATATCCAAGTGTGAAGTAGGTTCATCAAGAAGCATGACCGAGGTGTTTTGTGCAAGCGACTTGGCAATAAAAACCCTTTGCCTCTCACCTCCTGAGATCTCGGTTATAAGCCTGTCCTTGATATGCAATGTATTAGTTCTTTCCATAGCCTCATATGCAAGGTCCATATCCTTGGAGTCTTCCCTTGCAAACCTTCCAAGGAAAGGGTGGCGTCCCATCAACACTACCTCTTCAACAGTAAACTCAAAATCAAGGGATGTGTCCTGGGGTACCATAGATATCCTCTGAGCGATCTCTTTACGATTATAGGTATCCAAGGATTTTCCCATGAGGTTTATCTCTCCGCTGTCAGGTACGTAAATATGGCTCAAGGTTTTGAGCAATGTTGATTTACCTGAGCCATTCGGACCAATTATGCTCAGAAACTCACCCTTCTTGACCTCGAGACTCACATCGTTTACTACAGGCTTTCTTGAATATGAATATACTATCCTATTCGCTTCCAAAACAGTCATAGTTATACACCAAGCTTCCTACAATGATTTCTTCTTGCTTCTTAAAAGGAATATGAAAAATGGGCCCCCAAAGAGAGCGGTTATGATACCTACAGGGATTTCAACAGGCGATATTGCAGTCCTTGCAACAGTATCGGCAAATATCATGAATATTCCACCACCTATGGCAGATACAGGCAATAGTATCCTATGATCCGGGCCAGTTACAATCCGCGCCATATGTGGGATTATAAGCCCCACAAACCCAATTATGCCACTAACAGACACCACAGTTGACGTAAGGAAGGTGCCAATAAGCAACACATATAGCTTTGTTCGTTCTACGTTAACTCCAAGGGATTTTGCGGATTCCTCTCCTGTAAGCATTATGTTTATATCTCTTGAAAAGTACAATAGAAGCAGCATACCCGTAAAAACGGGCAGCGCAAGAGCAGTTACAGGTGACCACCCTTTCCCTGCAAGACTTCCAAGTGTCCAATAAATTATTTTTGTCATGTCCTTGTTGTATATTACCATCAGAAATGACATTACGGCAGTAAGAAACTGACCTACTGCCACTCCCGCGAGCAAAAGGGTCGTAACGGGTACCTGATTCTTTATTTTCCCTATGTTGTATACAAACGCAACAGCAATCAATGCACCAAGAAAAGCTGCCATGGATATCCCCGAAAAACCGGCAAAGCTCATTTCGAGCTTGGTTATTATTGCTATGGTGGCTCCTAGGGCAGCTCCTGATGATATTCCCAGAATGTATGGGTCTGCCATGGGATTTTTGAGAAGTCCCTGAAAGGCACCTCCAGAGATAGACAAAGCCGATCCAACCAAAACACCCAGCAAAACTCTGGGGAGCCTTACATTCCAGATAATTGAGTTCACAGCTGAAGATATGCCCTCCATATTGACATTGTTATCCAGACCAGGCAATTTTGATCCCACAACTCTGAAGGCGTCAAGTATGCTGATGTCGGCAGAGCCTATGGTGCTTGCTGCAACAACAGCAAAAACAAGCATAGCAAGCATAGCTGCCGTTATGATCCCGTAGGAGCTCCTCTTTATCTTACCTTTCATTCCAATCACAGCCTTTACTCGATCTCCGGATGAATAGCCTTAATCAACATTTCCAGAGCCTCAATTATTCTAGGTCCCGGTCTTGACATAATGTTTCCGTCCAATAGGTATATCTGACCATTCTTTATTGCGTCTATGTTTTCATACCCAGGTCTTTCCGTAATAGACTCAGCGGTCTTTTCCGGCAGGTCATTGGCAGTGAGGTATACCTGTGGGTTTCTTTCGATCAGCTGTTCAAGATCGAACTGAGGATATTCACTTTCAGCATCTCCAGCCACATTTATTCCACCGGCCAGGAGTATCAGCTGATTGACGAAGGATCCCGGTCCTGCGGCCATCAATGGCTCATGCCAGATTTCGTAAAATACAGTCTTTGCTTCAAGTCCCTTCACTTTTTCAATAAGCTCAGCTTCCTTCGCAAGCATTTCCTGTGAAAGTGTATCAGCTTCAGTGCTGTTGCCTGTAAGTACACCTATCCTTTTTATGGTTTCTATTATCTCTTCAATGCTTTCAGGCTCAAAGCCAGCTATCTGGATCCCTGCCTCTACAAGTCTCTGAGTTTCCTCTGTGATGCCCTCACCATAATTGATGACCAGATCAGGCTCAAGCTCAATTATCCTCTCCAGGTTCATTCCATTGAAATCACCAATTTTCTCGACCTGCAGCACTTCCTCCGGATAATCATCAAAGGTTGTAACCCCAATTACTCTGTCTCCTGCACCTATGGCATAGAGTATCTCAGTATTGCTTGGAGCTAATGATATGATCCTCTGGGCAGGTTCATTGAGTTTAATTTCATTACCAAAATCGTCCAGTATCGTAATAATTTCACCCTCAGTGGGTTCTGCAGGTGTTTCATTTGGTATTGCTTCAGTTTGCTCCTTGGGTGAACATCCGGATACTACTGTTGCAAAAATCATAATAGCTGTTAATAGTACTAACCATCTTCTTTTCAATCTTATCCTCTCCTTTAAATTATGAAAAACAAAAAACCTGTCCGGAGACAGGCTGATAGCAACAAAATAGATCCCTCCCTCCGAGTCAAAAGCCAATGGCTCTTGCTAACACAGGCAGATATCCTGACTTACGGATCATCCTAATTTCAGCGCCTTCCCGGTTTCCCAGTGGCATAAAGCTGATTTCGTTCCCGTTCACAGTAGCGGGGGCTGTAGTGGATTTTAACCACTTTCCCTTTTAAATCTCTTGGAGATACCCATGTGGTATATTTAACTATGGTAATCATATCAAAGTTCTGCTTTTATGGCAATACCTCCGGTAAAACTCCCTCTTCGTCTGGTGTAACAGGAGTTTGGTCAAGTGAAGCTGGAGGTTGGACTATCGGCTCGACAGCAGGTGCAGGTCCTACTCTATAGATAAAATCTCTTTCTCTGTAGTAATGTGAGGATAGCTTTTCTCTTTTTATTACATCTCCATTTTTGATTATCGACTTATAGGTGCTGACCTTGTAGCCCGTTCTCCCCTCCTGAACAAGCTCTCTGGAACCTGGAGGAAGAGAAGGATCAAGATTTTCATGAACCTTATAGGGAATGGTTGCATGATGCTCAGTGTCTATCTTAACTGTATAGTCCCTACCCTTCATGTCGCCATAAATATAGAAGTATACCCTGGTTCCAATGACCTCTGAGTCGATGTAGACCGGATAGTCAAAATTGTTCTTAAATCTTAGATCCAGATACCCTGTCGCTACAGCGCCGTCTGTTCCTCTGGGTACATACGCAGGAGGCATTGAGTGCGGATGTCTTTCAATGATCTCCAGGTCTGCAAGAAGAAGTGCATTATATAGTGTAGTAGATGTCTGGCAAACTCCTCCCCCCATGCCTGGAGTCAGCTCACCGTTGAGTATCACAGGAGCTTCCTGATAGCCAACATCAGCTCTTCTGGGCCCGGTGGTCTCATTATAGGACAGCTCATCACCAGGCATCAATAGAATTCCTTTAAAAGCTTTTGCTGAAAGCCTGATGTTGTTAACTCTTCCAGGAGCGCTGCCTTTGAAGCTTGTGGAGAATTCTGCTATCTTTCCGTTGATCCTCTCATAAAACTCAGCCTTTATTTCAGGCTCGATTATCTGGATTGGAAGCTCTACTCTTCCTCCATCGGGAATTGCCAGCTCTGCATTCTTTCTTAGTGTATCAAGGTCAACCACAGTTCCATTTACATGTTTGGTGACATTGATCTCCCCATTGGAAAAATCAAATTCGGCATCTATCGGGTCCCTTTTGTACTTTTCTGCTATAGTTTTCAATTCGAAATCCAGTCTGGGAACGCTGTATAAAGACTCAATTTCAATGTTTACAGGATCATTCCCCAACTCCTGTATTCTCATGAACCTGTCAATAATACTTCCGCTTCTTCCAATTTTGTAAGCCTCATTCAGCGCAGTCTCATAATCGTAGGTATATCCGAGCTTGGCATAGGATATAAAGGTTTCTTCACCCGGATGCTCCTTAGATTCTATAATAATTCCCTTTTCATTGAAGCCTTGCTCAAGACTCTCCCTCAATTTGATTTCTGCCTGCTGTCTAGTCAGGCCTCCAATTGGGACATTAGCAACTGAAACACCTTCATAATAACCGTCTATGTTTATCCTGCCATCCAGGTAGGTATAGCCTCCAAACAAGGATCCTGATATAATAAGCAGAACGATTATTGCTGCAACTACTCGTTTATCCATTTTTGATCTCCCTTTCATAGTAGAGACATTCCATATTTATAGGGCACATCTCACATTCAGGCTTTCTGGCCTTGCAGATCCTCCGGCCGTGAAATATAAGCAGGTGGTGCGCTTTTGTCCACATATTTTTTGGAATATTTTTCATCAGCTCTTCCTCAGTTTTTTCGACTGTCCTGGAATTTGCGAGTCCTATCCTGTTAGATACCCGAAAAACGTGAGTGTCAACCGCGATGGCAGGAACCCCAAATGCGTTGCTTGCAACAACGTTGGCTGTTTTTCTCCCAACTCCCGGAAGTTTAATAAGTTCTTCTATCGTATCGGGTACCTTACCATTATGCTTTTCCAAGAGCAATTCACAGGTACTCACAATATTGCTGCTTTTAGCATTGGACAGCCCACAGCTTCTTATCCTTTTCTCAAGCTCAATCCGGCCAAGCGCTATGTAATCTTCCGGAGACCTAAGCTCAGTAAAAAGCTCTGAAGTGACCTTGTTTACCCTTACATCAGTACATTGGGCTGATAATATGGTCGCTATAAGCAGCTCAAAGGGAGTTGTAAAGTCAAGCTCCGGTCCTGCGTCAGGATAAGTCTTAAGAAGCTTTTCTATGACTGATGCCATTTCTTTTTTTGTCAGCTTTTTTCTCATGGCCTCACCTATAGTATCTCAATATTTTGCTCGATGATCTCGACCCTGCCATCGCCATCAATAAAGTTGATAACACTTTGGATCATTTTTCTTGCGTGATCAGGTTCTGTAGATACACAGGCAAAACCAATCTCAGCGTTCTGCCAGCTGTCGAGCATATCCACCTCAGCTATCGAAATGTTGAATCTATGCTTAAGGCGTTCTATTATACTTTTTATGACTTGCCTTTTATCCTTAAGGGAATGGGCTTCAAATATTTCAAGTCTTATCGTACAGATTCCCACAAACATATTTGTTCCCTCCTATGCTGCACATACATACATTCTACAATATACGAAAAAGAAAAAACAGGGTCAATTACTACGAGTACAAAAACTACTAAGTTGACTAGATTATCCGTTGCACTAATAATCGATACAAATATAAGATCCAGGACCATGTGATCCCGGATCTTATATCTTCTATCCAATCCTATAAAAGCCTCATTTCCTCCCCAACAGCCTTAAATGCCTCAACGGCCTTATCAAGCTGCTCCTTGCTGTGTCCTGCTGTTACCATACATCTGAGTCTTCCTGTTCCCTTTGGTACAGTTGGGAAAACTATTCCGGATACGAATACTCCCTTATCAAGAAGCCTTCTGCTGAATTCCATTGTTTTCGCCTCATCCCCAATAATGACAGGAGTTATTGGTGTTTGACTGTTTCCAATATCAAATCCCAATGTTCCCATTTTCTCTTTGAAGTATTTTGCATTATCCCATAGTCTGTCGGTGTATTCTGTGGACTCTGTCAGCATCTTCACAGCCTCGATTATTGCACCTGCTGCTGCAGGAGGCATTGAGGTTGAGAATAGAACAGGTCTTGCTCTGTGGCTGAGCCATTCATACATAGTGCTTGAGCCTGCTACATAGCCTCCAACTACTCCTATCGCCTTGGATAATGTACCAATTGTAAAATCTACTCTGCCATGCAGTCCAAAGTGGTCAACTGTTCCCCTTCCGCTTTCTCCAAGGACACCTGAGCCGTGAGCGTCATCGACATATGTCATGGCTTCATATTTCTCAGCAAGCTGTACTATTTCGGGAAGCTTTGCAACGTCACCATCCATACTGAATACTCCGTCAGTGATGATAAGGATATTCCTGTACTTGTCTCTTGCATCCTTAAGAACTGACTCCAGGCTGTCCATATCAGAGTGTTTATATATCCCTTTATCTGCTCTGGATAGTCTTGAGCCGTCAATGATCGATGCATGATTCAGTTCATCGGAGATGATTATATCTCCAGCCTCTGTAACTGCCTGTATAGTACCCGCATTACAATTGAAGCCTGATTGATAGACGAAGGCAGCTTCTTCTCTTTTGAATTTTGAAAGGACCTCCTCCATCTCCTCATGTATGCTCATGTTCCCAATTATAGTCCTGACAGCGCCTGATCCTGCACCATACTTTTCGACTGCTGCAATAGCAGCTGCCTTTAATCTTGGATGATTTGCAAAACCCAGATAGTTATTCGAGGAAAGGTTGATTACTTTCTTACCATTCAAAAGGACCTCAGGACCACTTGCTCCCTGAAGCACAGGCAGTTTTCTGTAAACTCCCTGATCCTTTAACTCTTGGATCTTATCCTTCAAAAATTGCAGCTCATGAATGTTTGACAATTGGATCCCTCCCTGAAATTAATCGTTTTATTCGTCTAGATTATATCACAGCTTTTGCCAGTTGGAAATTTCCTTATCAAGAAAGAAGATTCATAAATAAGGCTTCCATAGCTCAACCTCTCTTTTCCTGAGATTCTCAAGCTGATCCTCTAATTCAGACTCTATACCCATATTTTTAATGGCAATGAGTGCATTCCTTATCAGAACACTTCTGCCTCTCCAGCTCCCGGCCATATCGCCGTACTTATCTGTGTAATCCTTTTTGCTTATCTCAAGCAGCTCCTTTATGTCAACACAGCCTCCAGTTTTTATAGGCTGGAACTCATTGTGCCGAGATGGCCTGACACCCTTATTTTTAGGGCACACGGCCTGACAGGTATCGCAGCCATATATCTTTACACCCATCCTTTGTTGGAGCTCTTCCGGTATGTACTCCTTTGTTTGAGTAAGATAAGATATACACCTCTTAGGATTCAGGACCCCTGGAGCCTCCAGTGCTCCTGTGGGACAAGCATCGAGACAGAGTCTGCAATCCCCGCATTGATTTTCAAGGAGAATAGCCTCTGATGACAATTCAAGGCTGGTGAGTATGTAGCCAATAAATATATAAGACCCGTAAATGGGATTTATAATACAGCAATTTTTGCCATAGTAGCCCAGTCCCGACCTGTATGCCAGTTCCCTGTCCACAAGCGGTCCGGTGTCAGCGAATGTAAGGTAGCTGCCACCCAGTACAGACTCAAGTCTGCCTGAAAGGTCCTTTAAGAGTTTATTAACCACTATGTGATAGTCGAGACCCCAAGATGATTTGCTCAGGCTTCCCTTGACAGGTACCCTGGAGCAGGTCTCGAAGCCTGTATTATATGGAACTGCAATAGTTATTATTCCCCTACATTCCCTGAGAGTCATAGTAGGATCTATTCTATACTTTACAGATTTTGGCTCAAACTCAGTTGCGAGTCCTTTACTGATCCTCGATTCAAGAACTCCCTGAAGTCCGGATAACACCTCGTTACTTGCAAATCCTACAATATCTATATTCAATTCCTTTGCAATATTATTTATAGTTTTTATCATTCCAAATCTCCCTCTCAGATGATTATAGCAAATTTGCTTAAGCATTCCCACTACTTCGAATCGATGTATTATGATATAATATCATCTGGAATAAAGGAGTCGATGAAATGTTCAATCTAAGGAAAAAGGCATTCAAAAAATTTGACTTTATATTGCTTGCAGCGGTCATTATGCTTTGCATCTATGGCCTTGTAGTAATATACTCTGCAACTCTAAGCATGGAAAATCTAAGGTATGTGAAAACCCAGGGCATCGCAACTCTGATAGGTTTTGCAGCAATACTTTTTTTTGTTTTCTTCGACTATCAATTTCTGGGGAAGCTTTATATCCCAATATATATAGTCTCAATGGGTCTTCTGTTGGCTGTTTTGCTCATGGGTGTGGGTGATGAGCAATGGGGAGCACGTTCCTGGCTTTATATCGGCAGCTTCGGCTTCCAACCGGCAGAGTTTGTAAAGGTTGGACTGATAATCTCTCTTGCGAAATACATGGATAAGCACAAGGAGGATATCAACTCACCATTTGTTTTGCTAAAGACACTCGCCTTGTCATTTTCACCTGTGATATTGATACTTATGCAGCCTGATATGGGAACTGCAATGGTATTTGTTTTTATTATAGCTGCAATGCTGTTTGCAGGCGGGATAAAATGGAAATACATCGGTTTGGCATTCGTAGTCGGTTTGATGAGCCTGCCCGTGATCTGGATGAGGCTTGATGATTTTCAGCGCGACAGGATATTTAATTTTCTAGACCCAGAAAGGGATACAACTAATACGGGTTATCAGGCTTTACAGGGCAGGATAGCCATAGGCAGCGGAAAAATGTTTGGACGAGGCTTATTTAAGGGAACCCAGACTCAATTCAATTACATTCCCGAAAAACAGACTGACTTTATATTTGCCGTTCTGGCAGAAGAGCTGGGATTTATTGGCGGAGCCTCCCTGATACTTCTTTATTTTATATTATTGTACAGGATTGTCAAAATAGCCAAAAATTCCACTGATACCTTCGGCTCCCTTATGTCAACAGGTCTTGCAGGGATGTTTTTGTTCCATATATGGGAGAATATAGGAATGACTCTCGGTTTGATGCCAATAACAGGCATTCCCTTGCCGTTTATGAGCTATGGAGGAACATTCCAGCTTATAAATCTTGTGTCAATCGGAATTGTACTAAGTGTAGGTCTTCACAGAGAGGGTTTGAGCTTTGAATAAACCCTTCAAAATCAGAGGTTAAAAAAACCTCTATTTTTTTCATGCAGTACCTTGCATTATAAGATAGCGTGTGTTATATTATAGCTGTACCATGAAAGGGGTTGAATATAATGAACATTCAATTCAAAAAAGGGGTTCTTGAGCTTTGTGTTCTTTCACAGCTTTCTAAAAAGGATTTTTATGGGTATGAATTGGTTGAAAATATATCAAAGTACGTCCTGATTTCTGAGGGAACCATATATCCGCTGCTTAGAAGATTTAGAACCGACGGTTATGTTACGACATATCTGGAAGAATCGCAGGAGGGGCCACCTAGAAAGTATTACTGCCTTACTGAAAATGGCAGGGAGGTATTGGAGGAATTGGAAACGGAATGGAACACCTTTGTAAACGGTGTGAATCATTTGCTAAGGAGTGAGGTAAATGAAAAGGAATGAGTATCTAAACAGTTTAAGATCATACTTGAAGGGACTTCCTGAGTACGAGATCAGGGAAATTCTTTTGGATTATGAGGAGCATTTTGCAATTGGAAGAGACAAGGGAAAAACAGATGAGGAGATCGCTGTGGAGCTGGGTGCTCCTAACGAGGTGGCTGACAGTATCAGACAAACTCTGGGCAAGGAACAGGACAGTTCGGCCAAGCAGCCTCAAGCCTCGGGAAGTACGGACGGAGCGAGAAAAATGTTGATACTGATCCTGTTGATAGGTCTTAATCTGGTATTTGTATTGGGTCCTTTCATCGGCATAGTTGGATTTTTATTTGGGATATTTGCAGCAGGAGTGGGTATTTCCGTTGGAGGTGCTGCAATGCTGTTAGGTTTCCCTGTAACCTTCTTCATACCTGGATTTCAGCCTGGTGTCATAACAGTCATTGCTTTTGGTATAGGGTTGATAGCTCTTGGAATTCTTCTGGTCGTTTTGGGAGTTGTTCTAACAAAGCTTCTATACAAGCTTGCTTCAGCATATTTGGCCTGGAATAGAAGACTCGTCAATGGACAGGAGGTGTAATATATGGATCTTAAAAAAATTTCTCTGATCCTTGTCGGAGTAGTTCTGATTTCATTTGGTATAGGTTTTTATTCGCTCAGATACATCGATAATTTCAGGTTTTCTGATTATATAAGTGAAAATGCTATTGAGATAACGGACAACGGCGATGTGGTAAGAGTTGGCGGAGACGGAATCCACGTTCTCGATGGAGATACCTCCGTTACGATCACCTGGAGAGGTGTCGAGGTTATTGAGGACGGAAAAAGGACGGTAATAGGAATTGACGGTTTAGGGCTTGACAATGGACTTTTTAATAAAGTTGATCTTGTTA
Source organism: Gudongella sp. (assembly GCA_036770525.1). Lineage (GTDB taxonomy): Bacteria > Bacillota > Clostridia > Tissierellales > Tissierellaceae > Gudongella. Next base: position 17,049 of record DAIPJA010000020.1, read on the forward strand.
ACAAGACCATCGACAAGAGTGCTGAGGAGAATATATCCACAAAGGATCTTCTTAGAGTAAAATCTACTTTTGCTGATGTTTCCGTAGAAAGAGGCAGCACAGATAAAGTTGTCGCTACACTAAAGGGCAGCTACAAGGGAAATATTGATCTTGATCTGGAAGTCAGCAGTATCCCTGGAGGGCTTGAGTTAAGGGCGGTTCCAGATGGCAACAGCTTTACCATTTCAAGTTCTGGTCTCAAATTTACAGTACTTGTCCCTGATGATTTTAATGGGTCGGTGGAAGTCGAAACATCCTCTGCCTCAGTCACAATTAAGGATCTTTCACTTGATAAATTAAATATAGCAACAAGCTCAGGGTCTGTACAGCTTATGGACACAAATACAAAAAACGGCTCTTTAACGACCTCATCAGGCAGTCAGGCAGTCTATCCTGTAGCAGGAGATTTTACCTTGAAGTCAAGCTCAGGCAGCATCAAGATGAAGTTGGTTGAAGCCTCAGGGAATGTTTTCGCTACAGCGAGCTCTGGAGGCATTGAGGTCGACATTGAGGAAAAGCTTAACTACAGCATAGAAGCAAAAACATCTTCAGGTAACCTTGACTACAGTGGTCCGGGATCAGTCACAAGAAGCGATGAGGATCACATGAGAATAAGGATCGGCGATGGTTCAAATACACTTGATTTGGAGACATCCTCGGGAAGCATATCTGTTATTTCTGAATGATTGGATGAATATTAAAAATCTCGGGGGTGTTCCCCGAGATTCTTATATAAATGTGACCTGGTTTTTGTTAACGATTGCATCCTCCAGCCTTTTTTCCTCTAAATAACAGCTTCTGCATAGAGGCTCATACTCTCTTGAGGCTCCGAT
>DAIPJA010000021.1:0-17869 GCA_036770525.1 Gudongella sp.
GGCAGTTGGAAACTCATTTGGAGTTCCATTGCTTGCAGTAGCGGCAGTTTATACAATTCTAGTTTATATCATAACAGCTGGCGGTATACCATCACTTGGTAAATGGGCAGGCAGATTGGTACCGGTAATGTGCTTATTCTACGTAGTAGTTGGACTTTTCATTATACTTAAGAATGCAGCTGGAATACCACACGCTTTTGCTCTTATATTTGGCGGCGGCGTAAGCGGAACAGCAGCAGTAGGCGGATTTGCCGGAGCAGCAGCAGCAAAGGCTATCCAAATGGGTATGGCGCGTGCCGTATACTCAAACGAAGCTGGTTGGGGAACATCACCGATGATCCACTCAACAGCTAAAACTGATCACCCTGTAAGACAAGGTCTTTGGGGATCATTTGAAGTATTCGTTGACACACTTATAGTTTGTACGATCACAGCACTTGTAATAGTAGTAACTGGCGAGTGGGAGACAGGAGTAGCTGGTGCAACTCTTACACTTAACGCTTTCCAAACAGAAATTGGTTCAGTTGGTAGAATAGTTATAGCTATATCAATATTCCTATTCGGTTTGACTACAACAACTGGCTGGTATGCATACTATGAAGTTCTTCTTAGACATGCGTTTGGTGATAACTCCAAGACTAAAGACGCCATCCTTAAAGTTTACAAGATGATATACCCGATACCTGGTGTAGCGATGACAGTTTATGCAGTATACGGAGGACAAACTCCTGCAACTCTTTGGCTGTTTGCTGACCTTACAACCGGTATACCAACATTCGTAAACGTTCTCGCGTTGCTAGTACTTGCACCAAAATTCCTTGCACTTGTTAAGGACTACAAAGCAAGACATCTTGGAATTGGTACAGTAGACCCGAACTTCAAGATATTCTACGAGGAGAAGTAATATTTCAGTAAAATTTGCCCCGGGTTCTCCCGGGGCTTTTTATTTAAGAGGAGGATGAAGAATGGATTTGATCATTATCAATGGAGTGGTCCATACTATGGACCGGAATAATACTACTGCTGAAGCAGTTGCAGTAAAGGGCGATAAAATAGAGTATGTCGGAACCAATGAAGAAGTTCTGAAGCTTAAGACTGAGGGCACCAAAGTTATTGACCTGGAAGGGAAAACTCTTGTACCAGGCTTTAATGACAGCCATATGCACCTTTTAAGCTATGGATATTCACTTACCATGACTAATCTAATTGGGACAAAGTCACTGGAGGAGGTCCTTGAAAGGACCAGGGAGTTCATAAAGAAAAATGGGATACCTTCAGGCAGGTGGGTTAGAGGCAGAGGCTGGAATCAGGATTATTTCTCAGGGGATAAGGTATTCCCTACAAGGTACGATTTGGACAAAATATCCACTGAGCATCCAATTTGCCTTACAAGAACCTGTGGACACGTTATAATTATAAATTCAAAGGCTCTTGAGATCCTTGGGATCGACAGAAATACACCGCAGTTTGATGGAGGACATTTCGACTTGGATGAAAATGGAGATCCACTAGGAATATTCAGAGAGGATGCAATGAGACCGGTTTATGATGCAATCCCAAGCCCAAGTCTTGAGGAAATAAAGAGTATGATCCTCGCTGCTTCAAGAGATCTTAATGCATGCGGTATCACCTCCGTTGGTACAGACGACTTCGAGGCACTTCCAAGAAGTGATTATGAGAATGTAATAACGGCATACAGAGAGCTTATCGCTGAAGGCAAGAATTCGGTGAGAATCTACGAACAATGCCTTCTTCCGGTAAAGGAAAGACTTCAGGGCTTCCTCGACAAGGGCTATAAGACTGGTTGGGGTGACGAGAGCTTTAAGATCGGTCCGTTGAAGCTGCTTCAAGATGGATCATTGGGAGCAAGGACGGCAGCACTTATGGAGGATTATGATGACGAGCCTGGAACTACAGGTATTATAACTGCTACCCAGGATTATCTCAATGATCTAGTTATGATGGCGCATAAGGCGGACTGTCAGATCGCAATTCATGGGATAGGCGATAAGGGGATGTACATGGCTTTTGAAGCTATGGAGAAAGCTATTGCTGAACACCCAAGAAAAGATCACAGACATGGTATAGTTCATGCCCAAATAACTGATGAATATCTTCTTGACAAGTTTAAGGAGCTTGAAGCAGTAGCATATATCCAGCCTATATTCCTTGATTACGACTGGAAGATGGTAAAAGCAAGAGTTGGGGCAGAAAGGGAGAAGACATCCTACAACTGGAAGAGCCTTCTGGATCGGGGAGTCCACATACCATGCGGTTCAGATGCACCTGTTGAAACCTTCAACGTAATGTATGGAATATATGAGGCAGTTACTAGAAAAGACCTCGAGGGCAATCCTGAGGGCGGCTGGCTCCCAGAGCAAGCCTTGACTCCTTATGAGGCACTTCATGCATATACAATGGAGGGAGCCTTTGCATCTTTCGAAGAAGGTATGAAGGGGTCCATCGAGCCAGGAAAGCTTGCTGATATGGTAATTCTCTCAAGAGATATATTGTCAATAGATCCCCTTGAAATAAAGGATGTAAAGGTCGAATCCACAATATTCGGGGGCAGAGTGCTTTAGAGCCAATATTGACAGAAGAGGCATCTGGATATATACTATTAGATAATTGAACCATGCTAAAGAGGTAGAAATCTACCTCTTTAGCATATAAAACCCTTGGAAGGGAGTCTTCCAGTTTTTTTAGGGCTCAATATCAGAATATTCATTAAAAGGGGGAAGAATCAATGAAGAAAACATTGGTACTTATGCTGTCAGTGGTAATGGCCTTGAGCCTTTTAGCTGGCTGTGGCGGCGGAGGAGCACCTGCAGAGTCCGACGTAATCAAGATAGGCGTATTCGAGCCTATGACCGGAGCCAATGCAGCCGGTGGTGAAATGACAGTAGAGGGGATCCAACTGGCTAATGAAAAGATGCCTGAGATCCTAGGCAAAAAGGTTGAGCTTGTAATCGTAGACAACAAGTCAGATAAGGTTGAGGCAGCAAACGCAGCCAACAAGCTTATCGAGCAGGACAAGGTAGTTGCAATAATCGGAAGCTATGGTTCATCATTGTCGATGGCAGCCGGAGACATCGTTAAGACTGCTCAGGTTCCTGCAGTAGGATGCTCACCAACTAACCCACTTGTAACACTTAACAATGACTTCTATTTCAGAGTATGCTTCATCGACCCGTTCCAGGGAACAGTAATGGCAAACTATGCATTCAACGAGCTTGGAGCAAAAACTGCGGCTATAATCCAGGACGTTCAACAGGACTATTCAGTAGGACTTAGCAAGTACTTTGTTGACGCACTCACAGAGTTGACAGGCGATCCAAACAGCATAGTTGCTACGGTTTCCTACAATACCGGAGACCAGGACTTCTCAGCTCAATTGACAAGCGTCAAGGGCTTGAATCCGGATGTAATATTCGCACCCGGAAACTACGGCGAATCAGCACTTTTGATCAAACAAGCAAGAGACCTTGGAATGAACACTCCAATTCTTGGGGGAGACACCTGGGAGGCTCCTGAGTTCCTATCAATTGGTGGAGCTGCAGTTGAAGGAGCAGTATTCTCAACTCACTTTACATCTGAGGCTCCTGTAACTGAAGTTTCAGAGGTATTCCTTGCTGACTATCAGGCAAAATACGGCAAGGCAGCAAATGCTTTCGCAGCTCTTGGATATGATGCATACATGGTCATCCTCGATGCTATCGAGAGAGCAGGATCAGCTGATTCTGTTGCAATACAACAAGCACTTGCAGAAACTGACGGCTTTGTTGGAGCAACTGGAAATATTACTCTTGACGAGAATGGCGATGCTGTAAAATCAGCAGTAATCAACAAGGTCGAGGGTGGAAAATTCGTATATCTTACAACTGTAGAGCCTTAAATATCAGGCCCTCCTCCTAAAGGGAGGAGGGCTCTTTAATCTTTAGTCGGAATTTGTTAGGGGGATAACTTATGAGCATTCAGGAATTTATGCAGCACCTGGTCAACGGCACCTCCCTCGGCAGCCTATATGCCCTTATTGCCATCGGCTATACGATGGTCTACGGAATACTCCGTCTGATCAACTTCGCCCATGGTGATATTTTTATGCTGGGAGTATATATCACATACTATGGTATAACTTACACACCTATCCCATGGTGGCTGGTTTTCATACTTTCTGCTGTAATTACAGGTATATTTGGACTGATACTTGAGAAGCTGGCATATAAGCCGCTAAGAAGTGCGCCAAGGATCACTATAATGATCTCAGCCATCGGTGCATCGTTTTTACTGCAAAATCTGGGAGTTCTAATATTTGGAGGAAGACCAAAGGCATTTCCTATCCCTGATGTACTGAGCAAGACTCTGGTCGTCGGTGGTGTATCTGTTGCAATCGTTTCCGTAGTCATACCTATTATTACTATTCTTCTTCTTATGGGATTGACCTTCATCATTCAAAAGACAAAAACAGGAATGGCAATGAGAGCTTTATCTAAGGATTACGAAGCTGCCAGCCTGATGGGGATAGATATTAACAGAGTTATTTCATTTACATTTTTTATCGGATCATTCCTTGCGGCAGTGGGTGGGATACTGTGGGGTACAAAATATCCACAGCTGATGCCTTTGATGGGAGTAATGCCTGGTCTTAAGTGCTTTATCGCAGCCGTAATCGGCGGGATAGGCAACATAACAGGGGCTGTCGTGGGCGGCTTTATACTGGGGCTTGGCGAGATAATGCTTATCGCCTTCCTTCCAACTCTTACAGGCTACAGGGACGCATTTTCATTTATTCTTTTGATAGTCATACTCCTCATTAAACCAACAGGGCTTATGGGTGAGAAAATGACGGAGAAGGTGTAGCCATGAAAAGAATACTCGATAGAAACCAAACCAGACAATTGATATTAACTCTTGCGGCATTGGCAGGATTATTGATTCTTAACCTTACCCTGGACAGCTATAAGATAAGGATAGTCAATCTATGCCTGATCTATATAATACTGGGGCTCAGTATGAACCTTATAAACGGATTTACCGGGCTGTTCTCACTTGGACATGCAGGCTTTATGGCAATAGGAGCCTACACAGTTGCGCTTCTTACTATACCGCCTGAGATGAAGGAAATGAACTTCTACATGAAGCCGATCCTTCCTGCTCTATTGAACCTGAATATGCCATTTATATTCGCACTTCTTATGGGTGGGATCATGGCGGCGATATTCGGATTTCTTATCGGAGCACCGGTTCTAAAGCTTACTGACGACTACCTTGCAATTGCGACTCTGGGCTTCTCAGAGATAATCAGGGTTGTTATCATTAACATGCAGACTATAACAAATGGAGCATTGGGACTGAAAGGGATCCCGCAGCATACCAATGATACTATAGCAGAACTGTTCAAGGTGGCACCAAAGACCAATCTTCTGTGGGCTGGAGTGGCCGCCATACTGACGATATATATAATGATCCGTCTTATGGAGGGAAGCTACGGCAAGGCATTCAAGGCGATAAGAGAGGATGAGATAGCAGCAAGATCTATGGGGATCAACCTGTTCAAGCATAAGGTCATGAGCTTTACCATAGGATCTTTCCTTGCTGGAGTAGGTGGAGGGCTTCTCGCAGTTTCTCTTGGAACAATTGACCCGACACTTTTCAAGTTTGCATTGACCTTTAATATACTCCTCATAGTTGTCCTCGGGGGTATGGGAAATATCAGGGGAACGGTCATAGCTGCAATAGTAGTAACAATAGCCATGGAGGGATTGAGATTCCTTGATGCTGCCATGAATCTTGGATTTATGACCACACCTGCTCTTCCTGGACTTAGAATGGTAGTATTCTCCTTGATCCTGATGTTTGTCATTATCTTCAAGAAGGACAACATATTCCTTACGACATATATGAAAGTGAGGGCTCGATATGCTAAAAATCAATAATGTGACCATGAGATTCGGCGGCGTGGTTGCGGTAAACAGCTTCGACGCCCACATAGACAAGGGAGAAATAGTTGGACTTATAGGACCAAACGGTGCAGGAAAAACAACTGCATTTAACATGGTGACCGGTGTTTACAGACCTACAGAGGGTACTATATCATATCTTCCGGAAGGAAAAGAGATAGATATTACAGGGATGAGGCCTGATAGGATCGCGGATATCGGGATCTGCAGGACATTCCAGAATATAAGGCTTTTCAAGGACCTTCCTGTTGAGGACAACGTGTTTATTGGAAGCCACCTGAGGTTAAAGAGCGGTGTATTCTCCTCAATAATAAGAGCTCCCAGGTATGTGAATGAGGAGAAAGCCATGATGGAGAAGGCACATTACCTTCTTGAAAAGGTCGGGCTCTATGACCAGAGGAAGGAGAAAGCTTATTCTCTGGCGTATGGCATGCAGAGAAGACTTGAGATCGCAAGGGCACTTGCAACAGATCCAAAGCTATTGCTTCTCGATGAGCCTGCAGCAGGCATGAATCCTCAGGAGACACAGGATCTGATGAGCTTTATAAGGGCAATCAAGGATGAGTTTGATCTTACCATATTCCTCATTGAGCATCATATGGAGGTAGTCATGGGAATATGTGACAGGATCTACGTACTTGACCATGGCATCAATATAGCTGAGGGCAACCCTGCGGATATCCAAAACAATCCAAAGGTAATCGAAGCTTATCTGGGGGTGGAGTAATGCTTTCCATTAAGGATCTATACGTAAGCTATGGGGGCATCAAGGCTCTCAGAGGGATAACAATAGATATTGAAGAGAATAAAATAGTTACACTAATAGGTGCAAATGGCGCAGGTAAGTCATCGACCTTAAGAGCGATCATGAACCTGGTAAAGAAAGAATCGGGGACAGTCACCTACAATGGTGAGGACTTCACTAACCTGAGGACCATGGATATCGTTAAGAAGGGCATAGTACTTTCGCCCGAGGGAAGAAGAGTTTTCGCAAACCTTACAGTTGAAGAGAACCTTATACTTGGGGCATATACGGTGAACGACAAGGCAGCCATAGACAAAGAGATGAAAAAGGTTTATGAGTTGTTTCCAAGGCTCAAGGAAAGAAGCTGGCAGAAATCAGGAACATTGTCCGGTGGTGAGCAGCAGATGCTTGCCGTAGGCAGGGCGCTTATGGTAAAGCCGAAGGTCCTGATGCTGGATGAGCCTTCCCTTGGGCTGGCACCGCTTTTGGTAAAGGACATTTTTGAAATAATAAAGGAGCTCCACAGACAGGGCAACACAATTCTGCTTGTTGAGCAGAACGCTAAGAAAGCCCTTGAGGTGGCGGATTATGCCTATGTTCTTGAAACAGGTCAGCTGACTCTACAGGGTGAAGGCAAGGAGCTGTTGAATGACGAAAAGGTAAAGGCCGCATATCTTGGAGAGGCGAAGTAAATCACTATTCACTGCACCTTCGGTGAAGCGCATTGTAATATTACTGTAACCATAATTCCCCCAACCTTGGGTATAAACCTACCATAAGGAAGGGGGATTATTGTATATGAGACGAAAACTACTATTATCATTAGTTCTAATACTAGTTTTATCACTTGGAAGCATAACCTTTGCCCAACTGGAGAGCAAGCTTGAGGGGCATTGGGCTAAAAGTGAGATCGATAAGACTTTTATGGCTTATTATTTTCCGTATATGGCAAAGAATAGCTTCGAAGGTTTCGAACCGAATACAGGAACCACTAAGCAGGATTTTACACTATCACTTATATCCTTGTTCAAGGACAGGGGCTATGAAGTCTCAGGACTCGGTGATCCGGGTATACTGACCAGAAAGGATATGGCATCCATAATTGGCTCAAGGCTCGTAGAAACCGGCTTTGCAATCGATGGTAGCCACCAGCTCCCGTTTACAGATATTGGCTCGATGAGCGAGGCAGAGAAGGGTTATCTGTCCCTGTTGCATCAACATGGGATAGTAAAGGGTGAAAGTAACTCTGTATTCAATCCCATCAGACGACTTTCCCAAGCAGAAGCTGTCGTCCTGGTTCAGAGGCTGGATGGCGTACTAAAGAAGCAGAATGAAATATCCTTCCAGGTAACCAACAATGAACAAAGCTATGACAAACAGGAAGAAATGACCACCATGATCGGAGAGGACAAGGTCACGCTATTAATAACCAAGGAATTCCCCACACCGGGATATTCTCTTGAGATAGAAAAGATCGTAAGAGAAAACGAGCTGTTCAGGATCCACTTCAGGATCAATCAGCCTGACCCTGACATGATCTACCCCCAGGTCATAACCTATCAGACACTGACTGTTGAAATCCCTAAGACGGAGCTGGGAGAACCACCTTACAACTTTGTTGTCGAGGGGTTCAGAATGACCGACTAGCTAAGCGGAATAAACGAGAGCAAGGCTGTTGCATTGTTTGCAACGGCCTTTATTTTTGCTATAATATATCCAAACAGCAACGACTTATAAAACGATCGACCATATAAAATGGAGGTGGGACAATATGGAGTCTACTATTGCAAGGGATGCAAAGAAAATAGTAATAAAAATCGGAAGCAGCACGCTGACGAGCCCGGACGGCAGTATCGACAAGGGCTTTCTGGACAGCTTTGCCTCTCAGGTCAAAGAGCTTATGGATCAGGGTAAAAAGGTCATACTTGTTTCCTCAGGTGCAGGTGCGGCCGGTGCAAATACAATAGGGAAGTGGTCCAGAAAGGAGGACCTCCATTATAAGCAGGCATTATGCGCTATCGGTCAGGTGGAGCTTATGGATTCCTACAGGAGGACCTTTGATCAGCATGGCATCCATATAGCCCAGATACTCCTTACCAAGGAGGATTTTGACTCCAGTCAGAGAACGATGAATATACGAAACACCCTTTTTACCCTTATGGATGAAGGTGTTATCCCAATTGTCAATGAAAACGACACAGTAAGCACCGATGAGATCAAAATAGGAGACAATGACATTCTTGCAGCGAATACCGCTGTTGTTTGGGGAGCAGACCTCCTGGTACTTCTAAGCAGGATAGAGGGGATCTACGACAGCAATCCAAGCACACATGGCGATGCCCATATAATACCAATGATCGAGGATATAGATTCCCTTGAAGAGAAACTCTCCCTGGCAGATCCTGAATCAACCAAGGCAGGCGGTATCAAGACTAAGCTTAAGGCAGCAAGGCTTGCCAACAAGTACGGGATCCCGATGATAGTAGTCCACGGGAAGAAAGAGAACGTCATAAAGAGCATAGCAGAAGGAGACATAGAGGGCACCTTGTTCGCACCACAATCGAGATAAATCAGACCAACAAATGGGGTATCGGCTATGATGTCATTTAATACCATAAGAAAGCAGACCCAGGATATCATATCCTTTGGCATAGGTGCAAGGCTGTTGAATTTCTTAAAGGGGATCCTGATAGCCTTTTACATTGGAGCCAGCTACAGGACTGACGTGTATTTGGTCGCATTTTCTGCCTCCGTGTTTCTTATCGGTATAGTCGCCGAAGCCCTCATCGTGTCACTGATACCGATATATCAGCAAATAGAAAAAAGAGATGGCAAGAAGGGACGCTTTGAATTCACTGACAACCTTATCTCTTTCTGGACACTTGCAGGGCTTTTTCTGATCTTGATTGGATATCTGGCAGCTCCTTTGATACTTAGAGCATTTGGTCCAGGCTTTGGATCGGAGGGATCAAGGGAGGCTGTACGGCTATTCAGACTTGGACTTCCGATAATTCTCATGCACGTCTGGAGAGCGATCTTTGCAGGATATCTCCAGGCTCAGCATAAGTTCAGGGCAGGGGCTAAGGGAGGAGTTGCGAACAGCCTGATTTACATCCTTTACCTGATTTTCCTGTCCAGGCGATTCGGTCTTGAAGGACTTATGGTTGCGGGTATCCTTGCAGTCGGAGTACAGGCTTTCTTATTGGCTCAGCCGGTACTAAAGCTTCAGGGCTACAGGTACAGACCAAGGCTTCTGTTAAAGGAAAGAAATCTTGTAAGACTTAATATGTTCATTATACCTATAATGCTTGGTGTAGGAATAAATAACCTGAATCAGGCAGTTGATAATGCCATTGGATCCTTCCTGCAGGCAGGAACAATTGCAGAGCTGAACTATGCTGATGGAATAGTCGACCTGTTTGTAGGAGCTATCCTTATGGCTCTTGTGACGGCAATATTCCCGGTCATATCAGAGAGGATGAGGCTGGGAGACAGTGAGGAGACCATGCATTCAATATCATATTCATTGCGTCTTGTGACTATGGTATCCATCCCCTCCACAGTACTTTTGATTTTTCTGGCACAACCCATAGTGAGACTCTTTTATGAAAGAGGGGAGTTTGGAGCTGAGGCAACTATTGCGACTGCAACCATGCTGATATGGTATGGAGTCGGAATATTTGGCATGGGATTGTTGCTCCTCATAACAAGGATTTATTATGCCCGGGAGGATACATTAACTCCAGTTGCAATAAGTGCTGTTGCACTAGTCCTTAATATAATACTCGATATCGGCTTTGTGCAGCTGATAGGTCCCGGAGGGCTTGCACTTGGCACCAGTCTTGCCTCTACCATTGCCGCTTTTTATGGGATATGGAGGCTGAACAGGCTGTATGGCTTCCTGACCTGGGCTGAGGTTGGCATGAAGGGATTGAAGCTCTTTATGGCAGGAATCGTGATGTCCTCGATCCTGGTCCTATTGACCGGCAGCTTTGGGGATATTGCCCAAGGCAGCTTTATTGGGACATTAGTCCTTGTAGTGGTATCAGGGGCTATAGGGATAGGATCGTTTCTTTCCATTGTTTTCGTTACACGAGCTTAGAAGACAAACCATTGTGTCCAGGAGGTATTAGGGATATAATGGTTTTTAATATATTTTATCGAAGAGGTGGCCCATATGAAGAATCCCTACATAGCAAAGAGATATTGGAAATCAGCAGGCAGCGAGCTTGCTAAAAGTGCAGACAAAGCAAGCGCAGCGAAGGATCTGATAAATTTCACCCTTGGCGATCCCGATGTTATTACTGATGAAAGGATCATAAGGGCTGCCTTTGAAGATGCCCTCAATGGTTACACAAGATACACGGAATCTGTTGGAATGGAAGAGCTTCGTGAGGAAATATCAAAATACTACATGGAGGAATACGAACACGAAGTAAAGCTAGAGAAGCTGATGATAACCACAAGTGCTTGCCAGGCAATGTGGCTTGTTATGGAGGCAATACTGGATCCCGGAGACGAGGTCATAATACCTAGTCCCCACTTCCCGCCATATCCTGATCAGGTGAAGCTTGCAGGCGGGATACCGGTTTTTGTTGAGCTCCTTGAGGAAGAGGACTATCAGCTTAAGGTCGACAGGCTTGAGAGGGCGATAACCGAAAGAACAAAGGCAATCATTATAAATACTCCGAACAATCCCATTGGCAGCTGCCTTAAAAAGGAAACTCTTGAAAAAATCGGTGAGGTTGCGAAAAGATACGACCTATTGATAATAGCAGATGATATATATACTCTTTACAGCTATGAAGCACCATTTGTCCCTATGTCAACTCTTCCAGGGCTGGAGGAAAGGACAATAACAATAGGAAGCTTTTCCAAGGATTACGCAATGACTGGCTGGAGAATTGGATATATCAAGGCAGAGAGCTATTTTATTGAAACCATAAAGGCAATTAATGAAAATAATGTATACTCTGCACCATCCATATCCCAAAGGGCAGCTATACACGCCATCAGGATGAGAAGTGAGATCCAGCCGGGTCTTCTGGAGGAATTCAAAAAAAGAAGCTACTACGCATGGGAAAGACTAAACAGGCTTAAGGGAGTACATGTTATGGAACCAAAGGGTACCTTCTACCTGTTCCCTAATATCAAGGCTACTGGCCTGTCATCAGCAGAGGTTGCCGAAAGATTGCTAGAGGAGGCTCATGTTGCAGTGGTTCCGGGAAGTGCCTTCGGAAAGTCAGGGGAAGGATATCTGAGACTGGCTGTTACTCTTAGCTGTGAGAAAATGGGAGAAGCCTTCGACAGACTGGAGAAGATGGATATATTTAAGTAAAAATTGCCTGGGGGGATAGATTTGAGCAAGGTAGTATTGGTTGGAGTTCCTGGTATGAATGACCAGGAGGTTGAATCTATAGAGAAATTTATAAGAGAAGAGGCACCAGGAGTCGAATATGAGTTCCTTGGCAAGCCTGTCTTGTCTGATGATGAGCTTGTTGAAAAAGCAGCGGATGCCGATATTATAGTGACATGGAACCAACAGATGAGCGATGAGCTGTATTCAAAGCTGAAGCTTAAGGCTTTTTGCTGTGCCAGCACAGGCTTCGATGCTGCGGATGCACCCTCAGCAACAAGACACGGCGTGATGGTTACCAACGCCAAGGATTACTGTGTGGATGAGGTATCTGCCCATTCCGTGATGCTAATATTGACTATGGCAAGAAAGCTTTGGCATGTAACTGAAAATGCCAGAGATAACAGATGGTCGGTCGACGGGATAGGTAATGTTAAAAGACTGTCCGATTCCACCGTAGGAATATTCGCCTTTGGATCCATTGGGCGAGGTGTGGCAGAAAAATTAAAGGGCTTTGGAGTAAGGATGATATCCTATGACCCATATGTTGAAAAGGACGTAATGGATGCTTACGGGGTGACTAAGGTTGGTTTCCATGAGCTTTTACAGGAGTCTGATTATATTACTATACACGCACCTCTCACTGAAGAAACAAGTGGGATATTCTCAAGAGAAGCACTGGCAATGATGAAGCCTTCATCGTATATCATCAACACTGCCAGGGGAAGGATAATCGACCAGGAGGCCCTTTACGAAGCATTGGTGGAAGGAAGACTTGCTGGAGCGGGCTTGGACGTATTATGGAATGAACCGCCTACGGAGATGGATAAGAAGCTTTTTGAGCTTAAGAATGTAATAATAACACCGCACAGTGCTTATTTTTCAGATGAGGCACAGGAGCAGCAGCTGAGAATAACCGCAAGAGATGTCGGAAGGATCCTAAGAGGCGAAAGGCCGATAAACCTGAGAAATGAGATATAGCTGAAAGGGGAAAGCTACAAGGGGAAAGATAATGTCATTCCGAGCTAAGTCGAGGGATCTCGTTTTTAGTTGGAAGGTTGGAAGGTTGGAAGGTTGGAAGAGTTGGAAAGAAGCGATCGGCGATAGTAGGGGCAGACGACCCTGTCTGCCCGAAAGAAAAGATCCTTCACTTGCGTTCAGGATGAAAATAAGGCTGTCATTCTGAGGCTTGCCGAAGAATCTGAGGTATTAGTTGGAATGTTGATAGAAAGGATGATCATATGCAAAGAAGAAAACTGGGCAGAACAGGCTTTGAGGTTTCAGCCGTTGGCTTTGGAGGGATTCCTATTCAGAGAGTTGACAAGGAAACGGCAACTGCAATGCTTAGGGAGGCTCTCAACCAAGGCATAAATTTCATAGATACAGCAAGAGGATATCTTGTGAGCGAGGAGCTGATCGGAGAGGCTCTTAAGGAGCTTGGCAGGGACAAATTCATCCTGGCAACAAAGTCGATGAACAGGACCTACGAGGGAATCAAGGCTGAGCTTTCAACCTCGATGAAGAACCTGGAGACTGATTACATAGATCTCTACCAGTTCCACAATGTCAGAAGCTTTGAGGACTATGAAAAGCTGATGTCGGAGGATGGTGCATATAAATATGCGGTTGAAGCTAAGGAAAAGGGACTTATCAAACATATAGGAATTAGCAGTCATAGCGCCGACGTCCTTAAGACAGCTGTCGAGACCGACTATTTCGAGACCATCCAGTTCCCCTATAACGCAGTGGAAAGACAGGGAGAGGACGTCTTCAAAAGGGCGAAGGAGAGAAATATCGGAGTTATAATCATGAAGCCCTTAGCCGGTGGAGCCATAAGTAAGGGCGAGCTTGCAATAAGGTTTATTCTTGAAAACCCAAATGTTTCAGTCGTTATCCCCGGAATGGATTCCGTTGAGCAGGTCATTGAAAACGCCCAGCCTGGAAAGGATGGAAGAGGTCTTTCGGATGAAGAGAGAGCCCAGGTGGAGAGGGAAGCCAGCGAGCTTGGAACACAGTTTTGCAGACGCTGCGGATATTGTGCTCCCTGCACAGTAGGGATCGACATCCCGACTCAGTTCGTCCTGGACAGCTATTACACGAGATACAACCTCCAGCAATGGGCAACCGACAGGTACAACGCTCAGGCTGTAAGCGCTGCAGACTGTATAGACTGCGGAATATGCGAGACAAGATGCCCCTATGATCTGCCCATAAGAGATATGCTGAAAAAGGTAGCGAGTCATTATTGATCAATTCACAATTTACAATTCACGATTCACAATTGTGCATTGCGAATTGTGAACTGTGCATTGAATTTGGAGGTGTTTCCATGGATTTGATTAACGAATTGAAGCTTATGAGAGAGGTAATGTGGACCAACCCTGGTTACATGGACTTTAAGGATTATTGTGATACGATACCTGTTACAGAAGATGATGTAAGGGACGCCGAAGCACGTCTAAAAAGGTTTGCCCCATATATAAGCAAGGTTTTTCCAGAGGTTGTGGACGGGATAATAGAATCCCCGATCTCATGCATCCCCAATATGAGGGAGTGGCTGGTGGAATACTCAGGAGGCGCGGTTCCAGGTTCACTGTATTTAAAACGTGACGATCTTCTTAATGTCGCAGGCTCCATAAAAGCCCGTGGCGGGATATATGAGGTATTAAAGCATGCTGAGACTCTTGCAATAAAAGCAGGACTCCTTTCAGAGAAGGATGATTACTCAATGCTTGACAGCGATCAATTCAGAGAGTTCTTCGGCAGACATACGATTCAGGTAGGGAGCACAGGAAACCTGGGTCTAAGCATAGGAATAATGAGCGCACGTCTTGGCTTCAAGGTAATAGTCCACATGTCGTCAGATGCAAAGGCTTGGAAGAAAGCTATGCTAAGAAGCAAGGGGGTCACAGTGGTTGAGTACTCCTATGATTACTCCATTGCAGTCGAAGAAGGAAGGAAGAACTCTGATCTAGACCCATTGAGCCACTTTGTCGACGATGAAAACTCGAAGGACCTGTTCCTTGGATATGCAGTGGGAGGCACAAGAGTCAAAGCGCAGCTGGATTCCATGGGAATAGTCATAGACGAGGATCATCCGTTGGCAGTATACCTGCCCTGCGGAGTTGGAGGAGGTCCTGGAGGTGTAGCTTATGGACTTAAGCTTGTATATGGCGATAACGTCCACTGCTATTTTGCAGAGCCAACCCATTCACCATGCATGATGCTTGGACTTGCTACAGGCAAGCACGATCAAATAGCCGTTGAGGATATTGGTCTGGACAATAAGACTGAGGCTGACGGTCTGGCTGTGGGAAGACCATCGTCATTTGTTGGAAGGATAATGGAACATCTTCTAAGCGGAGCATTTACCATCGATGACAACAGACTGTTTCAATATTTGAAGGCTCTGTACGAGAGAGAAGGGATATTCATCGAGCCGTCTGCCACTGCAGGGTTCAATGGCCCCATTTTTACCAGGGATCAGTATAAGGGCAAGGAGCCTGTCCAGCTGGTTTGGGCAACTGGAGGAAGTCTGGTGCCACATGAGGAGAGGGAATTCTTTTTAAGCAAATAATATCCAGGCTGCGGCATTTAACAGGGCTGCAGCCTTATTTGCTGCCTTGACATCGAACATATGTTCTGTTATATTTATCATATATAATGCCGGGGTATCATGAATATTTGATAGTCGCGCCACAGACTGTCAGCAGGAGGTTGAATAAATGGAATGGATCGAACAGGATATTCTGGCCATTCTGCCAACCTACAGGGGTGACAAGGGCAATTGCACGCTCATTCTGAGGGAGGATGGTCAGCACATCATTGAAAGAACTGTAAAAACTGTGATAAAGAAAATCTGCAAGCATAATCACATAGACCTTAGAGCAGCCAATGAAACGTATGGAGGCCTTTTAAACCTTAAGACCAATATCCCTTTGGTAATCTCGCCAGAGAGGATATTTATACAGCTTAAGGCAAGGGAGCCTGTGGGAAAGGATGATGGAGCTATGGGCTATTTCAAGCTGGGAGGAATAGATGAGGTAATAGAAAGAGAGGGAGGAGCTATAGTTCGTTTCAAAAACAAAACCGAGATAGGCTGTCTCTGCTCAGCAGATAATGCGAGAAATCAGATTTCCAAGGGAAAGCTGGCCAAAGAGCTCTACGGAACCGTAAGGACACAATCAGTCCAGGAAAGCCTTGAATACTACCACAGCAAGGATGGACCTGCTATGAAATCCGACATAGCAAGACTTTACATGAAGCTCGATGATCTGCTTTTAAAGCTTGGATAAAACCAGGTCGGCGACCCAGCAAACTCTGCTGGGCTTTTTTATTTCTGCAGAGCTTATTGTATCATTGCCTTACCGGTAATTAAAGGGAAGGCGCCTCTCCCAAAGGGAGAGTAAATATGGTAAAAGAAGTAGAGCAGTTGGCAGATGAGGCAAGATCAGGAAAAATGGAGAGCCTGGAGGAGCTGGTTGACAGGATGTACCCACTGCTTTCATCATGTATAAGAAAGGGCGGTTGGGATCCTCAAGAAAGAGAGGATCTTCTTCAGGAGGGAAGACTTGGATTGATGGAGGCACTAAAGGATTACGATCCTGAAAAAGGAGTACCTGTTCTTGGATTTCTAAGCTCAAGGCTAAGGTATCTGTATCTTGGAATGAAGCGACCACAGGCTCTTATGTCTCTAAACGAAAGCTACGGTGAGGATGAGGACGAGTTCCTGGACCTTTTGGAGTCGGATATTGACATCCTTGAGGATATAGTTGGAGCAGAAACCATAATTGAGGTAAGAAAAGCGGTCTCATCCCTTCCTGAGGTCCAGCAAAGAGTCATAGTGGATCTTTTCTACAACGGATTGTCTCTTTCAGAGACAGCGGGTATCAACGGAATAGCCTACAGGACGGTCGTAAACACTCGTGCAGCCGCGCTTAAGAATCTAAGAAATATATTGGGGGATAGAATATGATAAATAAGAAGCTTATTGGATATAATTACTCAGGAAGAAATGGGGAAGCCATAAAGTATATAGTAGTCCATGACACGGGGAATCCCTCAAGGGGAGCCGGAGCGGGGAATCACTACCTGTATTTCAATAAACCGGGCAGAAATGCATCAGCCCATTACTTTGTGGACAGCAGGGAGACCCTTCAGATTGTGGAGGACCATAACTCGGCGTGGCACTGCGGGGATGGAAAAGGAAGATTTGGGATCACCAATAGAAATTCCATTGGTATCGAGCTGTGCATAAATTCAGATGGAGACTGGGAGCTTACTAAGGAGCGTGGAATAGACCTGATCCGTTATTTGCTAAAGAAGTATGATCTGCCAAAGGAAAGGGTAGTCAGGCACTATGATGCAAGTCTCAAGAATTGTCCCGGGAAAATGTCAGGAATGGGCTGGAGGGAATGGACCAGATTCTATGATGAAATCTGAATTAAAAAGACCTCCTTGGGTATATACATGAAAGACTAAGCAAAAGGAGGAAGATGGATGAACATAAACGAAGTGATCAAGGATATAGCCGAGAATCACCATGGGTATCTCAAGCAGGAAATGCCTGTGATAAAGGCGATGGCCAACAAGATCCTGAAGGTACATTATGAGGATTGCCACGAGGAGCTTATAAAGGTCCATAGGGCATACGGAAGGGTAGAGAATGAGCTTGAGCTTCAATTAGTCAAGAAGCAGCTAATAGTCTTGCCGATGATTTCGGAATACAACAAAGAAGGAACCAAGGCCTTACTGGATGAAGTAAGGCTTGCAGTCAAAAGTATCCCTGTAGAAGTAACTGGAGAAGCT
>DAIPJA010000215.1:0-3144 GCA_036770525.1 Gudongella sp.
CTGGATGTCCATGGTATAGTTGCCTCCGATAGGGAGGAGCGCTACGTCGATGTTCTCGATCTCCAGAAGCTTCATGTCCATTGTAAGTCCCGTGTCTCCTGCGTGGTAGAGCTTTTTACCCTCGATCTCAACTACGAAGCCACATGGATTTCCACCATCTCTAGGTCCTTTGCTCGTTGGAATAGATGAGCCATGGAGAGCAGGAGTCATTTTTACCCTCCCAAAATCAAAGGTATATCTGCCGCCTATATGCATCCCGTGTGTTCTAAGCCCATGCTCGGAGAGATAGTTCGAAATTTCTGCGTTGCTTATAACAAGAGCTTTATTTTCCCTTGCAAGATCTATGGTGTCTCCGATATGATCACCGTGTCCGTGAGTAACAAAGATATGGGTCAGGTCCTTGATTTGATTGGGCTTAATTGCAGCGGATGGATTACCTGAAAGAAATGGGTCAAATACTGCCTTAAAGCCTGATCCCAACAGCATAAATGATGAGTGTCCCAGATATTGAAGCTTCATCGGTGTACCTCCTCTTATAACAATAGTATACATATTTTTGTATACCCATTTATCCCTTTGCATCTCAATATTATTGATGTTATCATTAAGTAAAGCGATAAAAATATTACCGGGAGATGATCAGATGAGGTTGTTGGAAAAGAGAAAAGAGATAATTGAATACGGGAAGAAACTGGTTGAAAATGGACTTACAAAGGGTACTGGTGGAAATCTCAGCATATGCGACCGTGAGTCAGGTCTTATGGCGATAACACCAAGCGGCATAGACTACTTTCTAATTAAGCCTGAGGAGATCGTACTTATAGATGTTGAAACCGGGAAAATAGTCGAAGGAGATGCTCTGCCATCCAGCGAAAGAGATATGCACAGGATTTTCTATAAGTACAGAACTGATATCGATGCGATCATACATACACACACCACATTTGCAGCCACCATAGCATGCTTAAACATAGATCTTCCTGCTGTACATTATTTGGTGGCGCTGGCTGGTCCTGATGTCAGATGCGCGGAATATGCTACCTATGGTACTGTTGCACTCGCCAAAAACGCATATAAGGCTATGGAGGACAGGAAGGCATGTCTTTTGGCAAATCATGGTATGTTGGCTGGAGGCGGCAGCCTGGCTGAAGCATATAATATAACGGAAGAGATAGAGTTCTGCTGCGAGCTTTACTATAGGGCCAAGTCGATTGGAAACCCGGTAATTCTTCCTGAGGACGAAATGACCAGGATGATGGAAAGGTTCAAGAACTATGGTAAGCGTGGGGAGGAGCATGACGAGATATGATAGCAAATAACAAACCAAGTATCCTATGCACCGCTGAAACCGGAGAATTGATCAGGACATTGGACGATTTAGCTAAAATCGAGTTCAAGGGCTGGGCTGAAGAGCAAAGGATACTAACTGAAGAAGAGCTATGCAGTCTTATGCAAGCTTACCAGCCGGATATACTTATAACAAGCTACGATCCGGTTACTAGGAGAGCAATCGACAGCTCCAAGAATCTAAAGCTTGTCATTTGCACAAGAGCAAATCCTGTGAATGTGGATACTGGATATTTAAAGGAAAAAGGAATACCTCTAAGCTATTCACCGGAGAGAAACTCTGATTGTACTGCGGAATACACAGTAGCCATGATGCTTTCAATAATGAGAAGGATCCCAATGGCTTATCACGACCTTAAGAAAGGCTTGCATACTGTAGAGGAAGCAAGAGACAATGAAATAAGGGAAGGATTGAAGCGGGATGTAACCTGGGCTCTTGGGAAGGACACCCCTTATATACAGTACAAGGGCTATCAGATGAAGGGGAGGACCCTGGGAATAGTTGGCTATGGAAGCATAGGCAGGAGGGTTGCTTCGATCTGCAGAGGATTTGGGATGAAAATAATCGCATTTGATCCATATTTGGATAAGACTGCATTTGAGGATGTCTACTTTACAGACACCCTGCTGGAGCTCGCAAATAAAGCTGATGTCGTTTCCGTTCACAGCAAGGATTCCCCCAGCACATATCATATCATCGACAAGGATTTTCTGGAAAATATGAAGAATGGATCCTTCTTCATAAATACATCGAGAGGTGCTCTGGTTGATGAAGCCGCACTGGTGGAAGCATTGAGAGAGGGAAGGATAATGGGTGCAGCGCTTGATGTATTTGAAACAGAACCAATAAGAAGAGATCATCCATTTCTTGGCGAACTGGGAAACTGTGTGGTTACACCCCATCTTGCGGGGGCTACTTATGACGCCATTGATAATCATACTGAACAGCTGGTAAGAGATGTGCTACATTTCATTAAGGGTGAGGAACTGGAATTTGAATATAAGTAAGGAGGAGGTACTTTGGGAAAAGATAAGGATTTTCAAGGATTAGGGTTCGAGACCCTTGCAGTTCACGCTGGACAGCACCCGGATCACGAGACAGGTGCATTGGTGTCTCCAATATATAAGACCAGTACATTTGTTTTTACAGAGGACAGAATGGAAAGATGGCTTGCCGGAGCGCCACTTGATGATGAGATAATTTACACCTACGGCAGGTCCAGAAACCCTACTCAGGTTTCTCTGCAGCAAAAAATTGCTGCTCTTGAGAATGCTGAAGCATCCTTAGTAACATCATCAGGTATGGCCGCAATAACCATGGCAGTACTCGGTTACTGCAAATCCGGTGATCACCTTATATCAGCTCAAACTGTATACGGGGGAACTTTTAATCTGTTTGATCATGTTTTAAAGGATCTGGGCATAGAAGTGACCTTTCTGGAAGAATTGAATAGGGAAAATTTGGATAAAGCTAAGAAAGATAATACCAAGCTGGTATATTTTGAGACAATATCAAATCCGACCCTTGATATACCGGAGATAGAAGAGATTGTCGAATGGTCAAAGGAAAATGGTATCAATACCGTGGTCGACAGCACCTTTACATCGCCTTACCTTTTCAGACCGCTGGACTGGGGTATAGATACTGCGATCCACAGCTGCACAAAGTACATAAACGGTCACGGAGATGTAGTTGCTGGGGCAGTCGTAGGTACAAAAGACTTTTGCGAAGGGCTTAGAAGCAAGCAGTATATGGATATGGGTCCCGTCCTAGCTCCTGACAGCTGCTATTTGATG
>DAIPJA010000216.1:0-3123 GCA_036770525.1 Gudongella sp.
GAAGTTAATGTATTTGTCGAGGGAATAGGCAAAACCAAGGGAGAAAAGGAAGCTCAGGAGACTAAATAGTCTGTATGAGTATAGAACTTTGATAAAAGGATAGGAGCAGGATATGGGTAGAAAGCAAGCAAGAGAAGGAGCAATGCAGCTTTTGTTTCAGATCGAAAGCAATGGAGAATTCGAGGAAGATGTAGTTGGCGGATTTCTTGAGAATTTTCAGTTCGATGGGAATGAAGCTAAATTTATTGAAGAAGCAATACAAGGTGTTTTATCCAACAAGGAGTATATCGATTCGCTGATTTCAAGAAATCTTGAGGGCTGGTCGTTGGAACGGTTAGCAAAGGTAGACCTTTCGACGCTGAGATTGGCTGCATATGAGATCCTGTACAGGGATGATATCCCGGTAGAGGTCTCGATCAATGAGGCCATAGAGATAACTAAGAAATACAGCTCGGACGATTCCTACAAGTATGTCAATGGAGTCTTGGGAGGCCTTGTGAGAGGCCTTGAGAAAGATGAGTAGGTTATATTTAGGAATTGATACAAGCAATTACACTACCTCAATATCCATAGTAGATCAGAATGGGAATATCATCGAGGATCTGCGAAGGCTCCTGAAGGTAAAAGAAGGAGAAAGGGGTCTTAGGCAGCAGGAGGCCCTTTTTCAGCATTTAAAGAACCTTCCTGAGCTGTTTGAGGAGCTGAAGTGTGACACAAATGACATAAGGGCAGTTGGCGTCAGCACCAGACCACGACCAGAGGAAGGCTCCTATATGCCTGTATTTATGGCAGGTGAAGGCTTTGGAAGAGCTATAGCAAGGATGCTGCAAATTCCTATATTAAGGTTTAGTCACCAGGAGGGTCACGGAGCCTGTGCTCTAATGGGAAATGATAGGCTTGAAAAAGCTCTTCTCCTGCATGTATCCGGAGGCACTACGGAGCTGGTGGAGCTTATAGATGGAGCACATGGACTCGAGACGTCTATAATTGGCGGGACCCTGGATATTAGCTTGGGTCAGCTTATAGACAGGATAGGTGTAAGGCTTGGACTAGGCTTTCCCTGTGGCAAGGAGATGGACAGTCTTTCTAAAGAAGGCAAACCAATAAAGCTGGATATTAAATTCGATACAAAGGATGGCTGGTTGAATCTTTCGGGACTGGAGAATAAGTTCATCAACGAAATAGAGAAGGGTTCAAGACCGGAGGACATTTGCTTTACTTTATTTTTAACCTCAGCTAAGGTCTGTGAAGCTTTTTTCAACTATAGTCTTTCAAATGGAGTCTTTGAAAAAGCAATACTCGTAGGTGGAGTTGCTGAAAACAGTGTAATAAGGGCAAGTCTTAAAGATAAATTTTCAACGGAGTTTTTAAGCTTTGCTATGCCTGGACTATCCACAGATAATGCTGTGGGCATAGCATGGCTAACGGGCAGACTTCAGGAAGGAAAGGAATGATCATATGAGGCCGTTGATGGTCAGCGAGGTAAACGGTTACATAAAGAAGCTGTTTGCCGGTGACATTTTACTTACATATCTTCAAATAGAGGGGGAGATATCCAATTTCACCCATCATTACAGCGGGCACATGTACTTCAGTCTCAAGGACGACAAGAGCAGGATCAAGTGCGTAATGTTCAAGGGAGACAACGAAACCATAGACTTTAAACCTAAGGATGGGATGAGGGTCGTCATCTCGGGGCAGGTATCAGTCTATGAAAAGGACGGAAGCTATCAGATCTATGCTCGCAGGATGCAAAAGCAAGGTCTTGGCGATCTTTACAGAGCCTTCGAGGAGCTTAAGAAAAAGCTTTCCGAGGAAGGTCTTTTCGATACTGAAAGAAAAAAGCCCCTTCCTGGAATTCCGAAGAAGATAGGTGTGGTCACTTCCTCAACCGGTGCAGCAATAAGAGATATTACAAGCATTCTGAAAAGAAGATATCCCGCAGTACACATGCTTCTCTATCCAGCATTAGTGCAGGGTGACGGAGCGCCCAAAGATATCATCAAAGCCCTCAAATATCTTGATTCAAGGGACGACATAGAGGTCATAATCGTTGGACGAGGCGGCGGCTCCTTTGAAGAGCTTGGTGCCTTTAACGATGAAGCTTTGGCAAGATGCATTGCAGATATGAATACGCCTGTGATTTCTGCAGTAGGTCATGAGACGGACTTTACTATAGCGGATTTTGTTGCAGACATACGTGCTGCTACTCCATCCGCAGCAGCTGAGCTGGCAGTACCGGATAGGAGATCACTGCTGGATGAAATAGATTCCATTGGCAGGTCCGTACTCAGAGATATGAGTAGAAGAATCTCGAAAGAGGATGACAGGCTGGAGGGACTTGCAAAACGACTCTCCTACTCGAGCCCGTACAGGTCTCTATCTGATAAACAGGTTGAGCTGGATGGCATATTCAGGCAGCTTGAGCACACCATGTTTAGAGGCTTCACCGGACATAAGGAGAAGCTCGCACTATCAGAAGCCAGGCTGAAGCTCTCAGATCCAGGTCTGCCGCTTCAAAAAGGTTATGGAATAATAACTGATGTTCAAGGCAGGATCATCAGGAGCACTGATGATATAGATCCGATGGATATGATCGCTGTAAGACTTAGAGATGGAAATCTTAAAGCTAGAGTTGAAGAGGTTATCAAGGAGGCTAGGGATGAAAATTAAGGATATGAATTATGAGGAAGGCTACGAGAGGATACAGGAGCTTCTTGTGGAGCTTGAGAGTGGAGAACTGAAGCTACAGGACTCTGTCGACAGGTTTAAGGAGGCTATGGACATATATGAGCACCTCAGAGAGCTGCTGACCAAGGCAGAGGGAGAAGTAAAGCAGGTATTAGAAAGAGACGGAAGACTCCAGGAGGAGGATTTCGCAGGATTGGATCAGGAGGCAGCTGATGAGGCATATTGATGACAAAAATGAGTACCTGGCTCTTATTGATGAAAATCTGAGGAATGCAATAAAGTCCAAAACTCCATTTGAGCAGGAACTATCAGCGGCTATGGAGTATAGTCTTTTTACAGGTGGGAAAAGACTCAGACCTCTTATGACTATAAAGGCATATGAAATGTATGACGATTATATCCATAAGGCATTGCCCTATGCAATGGCTATAG
>DAIPJA010000217.1:0-3098 GCA_036770525.1 Gudongella sp.
CCCCTTTATGTCATTCCTCTGCATTTTGCCACATCATCCTTTACAATAATTTAGTGTCGAAATACTTTTCAAGACTTGACTCAAGCTTTGTCAATGGCAGTCCAACTACATTAAAATAACAGCCTTCAATTTTCTCTACGAGGAGAGCTCCTTTGCCCTGGATCCCATAAGCACCTGCTTTGTCTAAAACCTCTCCACTGGCAATATATGAGTTGATCCTGTCAATTTCAAGATCACTGAAGGTAACTATCGTTTTTTCATACTCAACTACCTTTGAGCCTATTGATGAATCAATTATTGCAATCCCTGTAATTACTTCGTGGCTTCTTCCACTCAATGCCTTAAGCATCTCAAAAGCTTCTTCATTATTCCTTGGTTTTCCCATTATCGTTCCATCGAGAACAACAATAGTATCTGCTGCTATGATCAAGCTGTCCTCAAATATGTTGGAAGCCCCTAAGGCTTTCTGAAGTGCAAGTGACATTGCTACACATTCCGGCCTTTCAGTGGTAGAGCTGATTTCAGGTATATCACTTGACCAAATTGTCGGGGTCACTCCAAGCTGTGCGAATAGCTCTCTTCTTCTGGGAGATCCTGATGCGAGAACGATTTTCTTCATATGTTCACCTGCTTCTGAAATAATACTCTGAAATTCTTTTTTAGATTATCTACGATATAAATCGAGGACAAGCCTACAAAATATCCGGTGAAAAGGCTTATTATCAATAAGAATGGCAAATATGAATATATCCGCGGGTTGCTTAGCATAATTACTGCCACCGTCACCTGTGCAAAGTTGTGAGAAGCTGCTCCTATTATGCTTACGCCAATAAGACTAAAAAAACGGGATAAATATCTATGAAAAAGATACATCATAATGCAGCTTAGCATCGCACCGGATATGCTGTAAATAAATGATGATATGCTTCCTGTCACGAGCATAAGTACAGTGCTCTTCAGCATCCCGACTTTTATTCCGTCCTTAAACCCAAATACTATCAAGGTGACTAAAACAACCATATTAGACAAGCCTAAACGAGCCCCGGGCATACTGATTGGCAACGGTATAGCAGATTCAATTACACTGAGAGCAAGCCCGACTGATACCAGCAAGGATATAAATATCATCTTGTTTGTTTTCTTCATCTGAACCCCACTCTAGTAATTCATTATATCAATTTCATCTGCAGATGCCGTCCCTTTGATCTCAACTACGAGATGGTTTGGAAGACATACAATGGTTTCACCGATCCTGGATATATATCCCTGTTTGACGTCTATCTTGTCAGGACAATCGGCCTCGATAACTCTGACCCGCTCGTCCCCTATCTCAACAAGATTGTAGCCGTACTTTGTTTCGACTGGAATTGTACTGCCAGCCAACTGAGGATCAAAAATAATTTTTTTGATTTCCTCGCCATCCACCTGAATGCTTACATACTTATCCCTGCCTGAAAAGGCATATCTGTTGATGTAGGCAAAAGAGGAAATGCTTATCAATATAATCAGCAATATAAGCAGCTTGTCGCCCTTTGTCAAATCAATCATCCTTCATTTGTCTGGTCATAATATCACATAGTATAGTTTATCATTTATGATTTCTATTTACAAGTTGCCCTGAAATAAAAAGGAGCCCCCGAAGGGGCTATCCTTAGCTAGCAAATTTCTGTGCGAAATCATCACTTACAATAGATACATTATCAATGGCATTTGTAGGACATTTCTCCACACAAACCATGCAATTGATGCATTTATCGTAATTGATCCTCGCGAGATTATTCTCGAAGCTGAATGCATCAGTTGGACAATTCTTAACACATATCTGACATGCTATGCAACCTGTTGAGCAATAGCTTCTCACAAGCTTACCAGGATCCTGGCTCTTGCATTTTACTACAGCATTGTTAGTATATGGTACCAGCTCGATTATTTTCTTAGGGCAGATTTCAACACACTTATTGCAGGCGGTACAGTTTTCTCTATTAACCACAGCAATGTCATTTATCATCCTGATTGCATTAAATTCACAAACGTCGAAGCATGAACCGCAACCAACACAACCATATGTACATTCCTTCTTGCCACCAGCCAAAGTGGATTGTATCCTGCAGTCTTGAAGACCCTGATACTCATATTTGTTTTTTGCCTTGTCGCAATCTCCCTGGCAAAGGACTACAGCTACTTTTCTCTCAAATGATGCTGCATTAACACCTAGTATCTCAGCAACATGGTTAGCCACCTTCTGTCCGCCAATTGAGCAAGCATTTGTTGGTGCCCTGCCTTCTGCTAACGCATTGGCAAGACCAGCGCAGCCTGGATACCCGCAGGCACCACAGTTTGCTCCAGGTAAAGCACCTAATAGTTCTTCAACCTTTGGATCAACTTTTACAGCAAACAACTTGGAAGCTATTGAGAGAAGGACGCCAAATAGAAGTCCTAAACCGCCTAGCACAATAATAGGATTTAAAATATCACTCATCTCTGCCACCTCCTAAACTAGTCCGGCAAAGCCTGAGAAGGCTATGGACATTAAACCCGCAGCGATTAGGGTGATGGGGAATCCCACAAGTGCCTCAGGGATATCAGCTATATCCATTTTTTCTCTCAAGGATGCTACCAAGACCAATGCAAGGAAAAATCCTAAAGCTGCAGTTGCAGCACTTACTGTTGTCTGAATAAGGTTGTAGCCTTCCTGGATATTTAGTATAGCAACACCCAGTACAATACAGTTTGTGGGTATTAGTGGAAGATATACTCCCATAGCACTATAGAGTGTAGGACTCATCTTCTTTAATGCAAGCTCAACAAACTGAACCAAGGATGCTATGACCAGGATGAATACTATTGTCTGAAGATACCCCAGTCCGAATAAATCTAATACTGCTTTTTGAATTATATAAGTAATTACAGCCGCAAAGGTAGTAACGAAGGTTACCGCCAGACCCATGCCTGTAGCTGTCTCCATTTTGTTGGAAACACCGAGGAAGGGGCAGATCCCAAGGAATCTTGCGAATACGTAGTTGTTTACGAATATGTTTGATATTATCAATGCAAAAAGACCCACTTTTCATCCCCCTCTCTTATTCTGCAAATCTCTT
>DAIPJA010000218.1:0-3088 GCA_036770525.1 Gudongella sp.
GGACAGCTCTCGGCCGCTTGGCCAGGAAATGTAATCAAAACTACTAGCCTCCAATCTTCTTTGGACAAATGCAAAGTTTAAGATGACAGGTTTCCGTAGATTATTGGATTGTCATGTGTTTGTGGTATAATTGAGCTATCAATAGATAAAGGTGATAATGTGGCAGATTTCAGCGAACAACTAAAACAACTTCCAGACCTCCCGGGAGTTTATCTGATGAAGGATAAATCGGGAGAAATCATATACGTAGGAAAAGCGATCTCACTTAAAAAGAGAGTACGTCAGTATTTTCAGGCCTCTGGCAATCATTCTCCAAAGGTTGCCAACATGGTTATGAATATCAAGGACTTCGAGTATATTATAGTTAATAATGAGGTTGAAGCTCTGGTTCTGGAGGCAAACCTTATTAAGAGCAACAAACCTAAATACAATATACTTTTAAGGGATGACAAACAGTACCCGTATATAAAGGTAACAGTCCAGGAGAGGTATCCCAGAGTCCTGAAGACAAGACAGATAGAAAAGGATGGAGCGAAGTATTTTGGACCATACCCAAGCGCCACAGCCGTCAATGAAGCGATTGAGATATTTCACAGGACGTTTCCAATCAGAAATTGTCGCCTGAACCTTGACAAGGAGGGGCAGAGATTCAAGCCGTGCTTGAATTACCACATAGGCAGATGTCTTGGTCCGTGCAGAGGAAATGTTGATGAAGCTTTATATAATGAGATGATAGATAAGGTGCTGGATTTTCTGAATCTGAAGGATGACAGCCTGGTGAAAATGCTTGAGGGAAAAATGCAAAAAGCTTCTCAGGAACTTAATTTTGAGGCTGCGGCCTCATTCCGCGACCAGATACAGGCTCTTACTACTCTCCATGTGAAGCAAAGAGTAGATACTGCATCAAATGTAGAGCAAGATGTCATTGCAATGGCAAGAGGAGTGGAAGAGGTAGTCGTTCAGGTTTACTTCATAAGAGATGGAAAGATAGTCGGGAGAGAGCATTATATAATGGAAGACTCATATATCGAGGACAGAAGTGAGATAATGGAAGCCTTTGTAAAGCAGTTCTACATGGGTGCTTCATACATCCCAAAGGAGCTTCTCCTTGAGGAAGCTCTTGAAGACAATGATTCCATCCAAAGATGGCTGTCCGGAATGAGAGGCTCAAAGGTCTCGATCCAGGTGCCTTCCAAGGGAGAAAAGTCTCAGTTGATACGCATGGCTAAGGAAAATGCACTGGAAATGCTGAATAAATATGGAGATAAATTCCTTCGAAAACACAGGGAAAACCTTAAGGCACTGGAGGAATTGCAAATGAACCTGGGTCTGGAGGATAGGCCAGAAAGACTGGAGGCCTTCGACATATCTAATATAAGCGGTATAGGCTCAGTTGGGTCGATGGTAGTATTCGAGAAAGGGGAGCCTAAGAAATCCGACTATAGAAGGTTTAGGATAAGGTCTTTTAGCACTCCTGACGATTATGGAAGTATGGCTGAGGTCCTGGAGAGAAGGTTTCTAAGAGGACTTACTGATAAAGAAGGAGAGGAAAGCACTAAGAATAAAAATGGATTCTCACTTCTCCCGGATATAATAATGATAGACGGAGGAAAGGGTCAGGTAAACAAGGTCCAGTCGCTTCTCGATCAAATGGGCGTAGGGATCCCCGTATGTGGAATGGTTAAGGATCAATTCCACAAAACCAGAGGATTGATCTATAATAATGAGGAAATCTCTTTTGACAAGGACAGCCTTGCATTCAAACTGGTTTACAGGATCCAGGAAGAAGCTCATCGCTTTGCCATAAGCTACCATAGGAGTCTTAGAACCAGGGATATGTTCAAATCTGAATTAGACGGGATACCAGATATAGGTGAGAAGAGAAAAATGGAGCTTTTAAGGCATTTTCAAAGCATATCAAAAATCAGGGAAGCGACCGTGGAGGAGCTATGTGAAGTCAAGGGAATGAATGTTCGGGCTGCTGAAAGTGTTCGGGCTCACTTTAGAAAGAAGGAGGAATAGCAATGGAAAAAAGGCTTTATTTGTCTGATACTGACAAAAAAATCGCAGGGGTATGTGGTGGTATTGCGGAGTATTTCGGGATAGACTCTACGCTGATAAGACTTGGTTGGGTGTTTCTGCTTCTGCCGACAGCCTTTATAGGTGGCATAGTGATGTACTTTCTTGCAGCCGCAATTATTCCACATAGACCGCCAGAGGGGATGTAAAGGAGAATGCCTATGGATCACGTTTTATTGATCGATTTGATAAATGAGCTTGGACTTGAACGGATATATGTCTCCGACGATGTTGAATATGTAAGGATTGAGACCACTGATATCAGTCGGCCTGGACTGCAGATGGCAGGATACTATGAAAAATTCGTTCCGGAGAGGGTCCAGGTTATTGGGAGCGCAGAGTGGCATTTTTTAAGGGATATGGATGAATCCAAGAGGCTCGACGTACTGGAGAAGTTCATTCAATATCCTATCCCTGTTATAATAGTAACAAGAGGGAATGAGGTTTTCCCTGAATTGATAGAGCTTTCGAAGAAATACAACAAGACGCTCCTCTATAGTGAAAAGACCACCTCGAAGGTAATAGGTGAGTTGGTTTCATATCTGGGACTGAAATTAGCACCTACAACTAGTATTCATGGGGTTTTGCTGGAGGTATTTGGAGTGGCAGTTCTGTTGACAGGGAAATCAGGAATAGGCAAGTCCGAAACCGCTCTTGACCTTATTACCAGGGGCTGCAGGCTGATTTCTGACGATGTCGTCGAGATAAAGAGGGTGGAAGATACACTTAGAGGATCTTGCCCTGAATTGACAAGATACTTCCTTGAAATAAGGGGGATAGGAATACTGGATATTGAAAGGCTATATGGAATAAGTGCAGTGAAGCAGTACGATTATCTGGATATGGTCGTCGAACTGGAGGCTTGGAATCCGGATAAGGAGTATGACAGAGTGGGCTTGGAGGAGGAGACTATTGAGATACTTGGCATAAAGCTGCCGAAGGTCACAATTCCTGTTAAGCCTGGTCGAAGCATAGCCATGATAGTCGAGGTAGCAGCAAAAAACAACCG
>DAIPJA010000219.1:0-3054 GCA_036770525.1 Gudongella sp.
AAGCTTTGTTCAAAGTCCTTTATAAGATCTTTCACATTTTCAAGACCAACAGACAATCTTATCAATCCGTCAGTTATACCCACCTCAAGTCTGCTTTCCGGCGGAACGCTGGCATGTGTCATGCTTGCAGGGTGTTCGATCAAGGTGTCCGGATCCCCCAGGCTTACTGCTATCGAGGCTATCTTCAAATTGTTCAGGAATTTCTTTCCTGCTTCAAAGGCGCTTAAACCCTTAACATCATCCTTAAGCTCAAATGCTATCATACCTGTATACATGCCATTCAACATCTTCTTCGCCAGCTCATGCTGTGGATGGGATTTCAAGCCTGGATAGTATACCGTTTTTACATATTCATTTTTTTCAAGATATTCAGCCATTTCCATTGCATTCTTACAGTGTTCTCTCACCCTGATCGGCAGGGTTTTCATGCCCCTCATGACGAGATAGGAGTTGAAGGGACTTGGAGGAGTTCCACATATCTTTGTGACATAATTCCCCCTGATTACTGCTATGTCATCCTTTGGTCCTATGATAACGCCGCCGATGACATCGCCATGTCCATTTATGTATTTGGTTACACTATGTATTACAAAATCTGCACCCAGCTTAAGTGGTGAAAGGATAGGAGGTGGCGAGAATGTATTGTCCACAACCAGCTTTACTCCATGTTTCTTAGCAATTTTAGCTATCTCTTCAATATCAGCAAGCTTAAGAGTCGGATTGGTGACGGTTTCAAAGTATATGACCTTGGTCCTCTCATTTATGGCTTTCTCAACTTCCTCAGGCTTCGTAGTATCTACAAAAGTAACGTCGATCCCAAGATTAGGCATATTGGTCCTCATTACCACCGAGGTCCCTCCATATATTGTGTCTCCGCTTACTATGTGATCCCCTGTTTTCACTAGACCCAATAATACAGCACCTATCGCTCCCATACCAGATGCAGTTGCAACACAGTCCTCTCCGCCTTCAAGAGCGGCACATTTAATCTCCAGGGCTCGATTGGTCGGGTTTCCTCCTCTGGAATAAACATACCCGGGTATCTCCTTACTGAACTTTGCAGCCCCTTCCTCTACTGTCTCAAAGCAGAAGGTTGAGGTTTGAAAAATTGGGGTCGACAAAGCACCTGTTCCCTTGTCAGGCTCCTGACCGGCATGGATCACCATGGTTTCAAACATAACGTCATTCAGGTCAATTTTACTCATTGATTACCCCTCCTATATATTTTGTTTTTACTACTCACGGTTAAGGTTATTATTTACTCTATTCTCAGCTTTACTTATTGGACTCTTCAAGGCTTCATCGAGAAGCTGCCTGTACTCTTTAAGGTCATCCTTCATAACGTTATCCCATTCTGAGGCGAAGCTTCCATTTGTAATGTTCTCATACTGCTTCTCAAGGAATGCCCTAATATAGCTTGTATCTACCTGCTTATACCTTGAAAGCTGTCCGTATTGGCTGGTCCTCGAATGCATGGGCAGCTGCCTGAATAGCCCTACCTCAGCCATTTTCTCCATCATAAAGGCTGGCTCTCTGGAAAGGTAGAGCTCCGTTAAGATTGCTTCTGGACTATGTCCCTTACTTACAAGCAGGTCAAAAACCTCTGTCATGACATTCATGATAAGCGGCCAAACAGCCTGCTCACTCATTAGGTCCAAATAGGTTTCATCGTTAAATGTCGTCTCGATTGCCCCGGATTTAGTTGATCCTATTGCCTTTGCCAAACCCAAAGCGATATCCTTGGCATTTCCTGAGGCATCCTGCTTGACAACTACAAATGCCGGGAATCCCTGACCAGATAGAAATGTCTCTCTAACGCCATTTCCAATCATTCTTGGAGCAACCATTATTATATCCAAGTCGGCTCTAGGTACTATAAATTCATAGGTTATGTTATAGCCAGATGAAAAGTTTACGACATCCCCAGGCTCCAGATAAGGCTCGATCTGCTCTTTATATATTGGAGGTGCAACCTCATCTGGCAATAGTATAAAAATTATATCGGCTTGCCGGCTAGCTTCTGAGATGTCAAAGGCTTCGAAGCCATCTTCTTTGGCCTTATTGAATCCATCCTCCCAGGTAGAGCCAACTATGATCCTCTTTACCCCTGAATCCCTCATGTTCAGAGCTTGAGCCCGACCCTGGTTTCCATAGCCTATGATGGCAATCGTCTTGTTTAATACTAAATCCAGGTTCGCGTCACCGTCATAATAAATTTTGCCCATAATTGAACCTCCTCAAAATTTAATAGTATTCTTTAACCTCAGTATCATAGTATTTTTGAAGATCATATGGTACGAAAATCCCCTTATCCGTTACCACTCCACTAACCAGGTGAGGAGGTGTGATATCAAAGGATGGATAGTAGCCCTTTACGCCATCCAAAGTATTTTTAACTCCTCTGGCTTCAAGCACCAATTGAGGATCTCTTTCCTCAATCGTTACAGAGTCAATGGTTTGATGAGCTTTATCAGGTATACCTGTCACAAAATATGGAACTCCATGATATTTTGCTGATATTGCTATCTGATAAGTGCCTATTTTATTCACTACATGACCATCCATGCATATAACGTCAGCCGCTGATGTGAAAAGATCTATCTTGTTCCTCTTCATAACAAACGCAGGCATATTGTCAGTAATTACAGTAGTATCGAATCCCATATCACAAGCTACGCTGGCAGTAAGCCTCGCACCCTGAAAATATGGTCTGGTTTCCGGGACAAATAGCTTAATATCCTTATCTCTTTTCCTTGATACCCTTAACATCATCCCTACAATGGTCTCTCCAAAGCACTGAGTCATTATAGTACCCTTATCCGGAAACATTGTAACCAGGTGTTCAGCTACCACCTCTATAGTTGAATATCTCCTGTTAAGTGATTCGATCGTTCTCATAAATATTGCCTCATCGACCGGTCTTCCTTCATCTATAGCCTTTCTTGCAGCCTCAAGACATCCATTGGTGGTAAGAACCATTCTATTTGCCGTAGTAGGTCTTGCGTGAGATAGGGTATGTGCTGCCTTTTCAAGATATGCCCACATCTCTTCCCT
>DAIPJA010000220.1:0-3052 GCA_036770525.1 Gudongella sp.
GAACAGCATATGAGTGGCTGACGGAGGAAACTCTTGAAAATGTCGAATTTGAAGCCTTAAGAGGTATTGAGGGTACCAAGGAGGCTACAGTAAATATAAACGGTCAGGACATACACATTGCCGTTACTCATGGATTGGGCAACGCCAGAGCTTTGCTTGAGAAGATCAAAAGAGGAGAGGCTAATTACCACGCCATTGAGATAATGGCTTGTCCAGGAGGTTGTATTGGAGGAGGAGGACAACCCTATCACCATGGGAATCTAGAGATCCTGCAAAAGCGAATCGAGGGCATCTATTCGGAGGATCGTTCGAAGACCATAAGAAAATCTCACGAGAATCCAATGATCAAACAGATTTATGAGGAATTCCTGGGAGAGCCCTATGGAGAGACAGCTCACGAGTATCTGCACACCCACTATGTAAAAAGAACAAAAATGTAATATTTAAGGAGCCTGCTATTGTTTAGCAGGCTCCTTATTAAAACCTTGTTTTTTTGATTTCCTCCTCCAATCTTTCAAGCTCTTTGATAGTATCTGGAGAAAGCTTTTCCATTACCTCTTTTCGTGCTTCAAGGGCATCCTGATACCTGTCTTCCCTCTTTCTATTTTTGACATTCTTGTTCCATGCAACCTTTTCATTATTGAAATACAGATCATAATCCACTATCCTGGTCCCATCAGGCAGGTATTCAAGGCCGAATAAAAGCTTTTTGATCCTTGAGGGCTCTCTGAAGGTCAGTAATCTCACTCTATAAATCTCCACTGCAAGAAGCGCCTTTGGATAGTCCTTGGACCATGATTCCCCAAGAACAAGACCTAACTCAAGATCCTCAAGTACCTCCATCATGCGGTCATAGTGAAGCTTATATGCTCCATACTTATCGTATATCCTGATCTCCACCTCATGCCAATCCTTGTTGCCTATCCCAATATTGAGGTATTTTAATGCATGCATTCCTAAATCCCGCTTGATTATTCCAAAATCACCGTCAAGCCTCAAATACCCAGGCTTCAGATCGGAAAGTATTATACGTCTGTTCAATGGCTTTTCAGTCAGACCAATAAAAATGTAATCACTTGACAATTCTCCAAGGTAATTCTCATAAGGGACGATGTCTCCTCCAAAGTCATCCTGGATTCGCTTGAGTACTTTATCCAGGTCGCCCACTGACCTCATTATTATCATATGAGGTCCTGATTTTATCGAAAGGATCTTATCCCTTGATTCTGAGGACATGAGTTCACATGTAAAAGCAAGAGCCTCCTCGTAGACCAGGAAGGAATCTGATATTGAGAATATGCTCGACTCCGGGGTTTCCCTATTTATAAAGAATACAACGGTTTGATATTCGGTACTCTCATCAAGTATCTTTTTTGAATCCACACGTTCGGACTTAAAGCTCGTCAGCAGGAAGTCTGACAGCCTCTCTCTGTCTGAGGTGGTTATATATATTGCTCTGCTTCCACTTCTTATCAAGGATACCATATGGACCTCCTTATATCCCAAGTTTATTTCTATTCAATCTGGAATTATTAGTTCCAAAGGGGTATTCAATTTTTTTAACATCCAGAGTCACCAAATCGATCAGGCTCATTGAGGCAATACCGTTTAAGTCTTTTTCTTTGTTTCTGTCATCATCTGTCGAATCTAGATCGTGGCCATATAGCCTTAAATCGGCAGTCAAGTCCTTCAAATCTGAGTAATAGTGAGAAAATGCTATATCGATACCTTCAAACTCCATCTTGCCCCAGCCATCAAAAACCAACAGTCTGCCGCTGTGTTTCCTTACAAAATCATAATCATCATGGTTACCAAGAGATAGTACGATCTTTTTTGCTTTGGAATCCTGAAGGATTTTAAGTATGATCCTTACCTCGTGCTTATATCTGTGAAATGAGCTTCGATATAATCCGATTTTTATATTATCCGCCAGATCTCCAGTATGGATGATATAATCAGGCTCAAGCACATTTATTATCCGCTTTAGTTCAGGGTAAAACTGGCTGGGCGTATCCGATATATGTAAAAGCCTTGGATGATCATCCAGCCTGAAGGCGTGATCAAGTTTCGACCTTCCGAATACTGCACCGAATATATTTTTGACCATAGCCATATTCTCACCTCCCTTGGATTATTATACACAAGATTTGATCCTCTTAAAACAAAATTGACGGCTTTATGTAAATTAACTTCAAATTATGGAAATAGTATGTCACAGAAAATATATATAATGGATGAAATTAAATCTTCATTATGGTAAAATTGTTCTGTCATATATAGTTTTCAAAAATATCCATGAGAATATTTAAATATTATTTTTCAAAGGAGAGATAAAATGAGTAAACCTGTTTTGTCAGCACATTTTGAATCAAGACAACCTTCTGACGTTAGATTGGCGCAAATGAAGTATGATGAAAGAAAGGTAAAGCCACAAGCGGTAATCAATGTCGGTATTGGCAACGTTTCCCTTCCTACAAACCCCGCGATGCAAAAAAGGATGTTTAATCTGGATGCACCAGATAGTCCGTTCAATAAGGGAGTTATAAGATACACAGGGACTGCTGGAACGCCTGAAGCTCAGGCAGCCTTCAGAAAAATACTCGAGGCAGAAGGATTTGATACAAGTAAGTTGCATATTCAGGTAACGGACGGAGGTTCATCAGGAATGGAGCTGTTGATCCTTGGAGTTTGCGGACCTGCTGGCTCCGGCGAAAAGCCTCTGATGATGATCGATCCGGCTTATACAAATTATATCTCATTTGCTGAAAGAACTGGAAGGTCAACAGTTACAGTAAAGAGGCACATGGGTGAAGATGGTAAGTTTAATCTTCCACAGCTATCAGAAATTGAAGAAATGATAGTTAGATATAATCCTGGAGCTCTTCTTGTTATACCTTATGATAATCCAACTGGTCAGCTTTATGATTATGAGATGATGGAAGGTCTTGCATCTTTATGCGTTAAACACAATATGTGGATGATCAGCGACGAGGCATACAGAGAGTTATACTATATTGAGGGGCAAAAATTAGTTAGTATTTGGGGAGTAACT
>DAIPJA010000221.1:0-3049 GCA_036770525.1 Gudongella sp.
TTGGATTTCGCCTGAGTAGAAATTAAATGATATTTTGATTTTTGTTTTCTTCTTAGATTTTGAATATTGCTGATGCTAACGAAAAATATACAATAAGGCTCAATGCATCTGCTATCGTAGTGATCAATGGTCCCGCCATTATCGCCGGGTCCAGCTTTACCTTTTTAGCTGCTATTGGAAGTATCCCTCCAATTACCTTTGCTATGACTACTACAAAAATTAGTGTAACAGATACTAAGGCAGATACGGCAAAACTGGTTTTTTCTATAAACAAAAGCCTTGCAAAATTAAACACTGCAAGTGTTATTCCAACCGTAAGGGCAATCCTGAATTCCTTCCATAGGATCTTTGGAGCGTCCTTAAGCTCGATCTCACCCGTTGCAAGCCCACGCACTATAAGTGTTGAAGATTGGCTTCCTGCATTTCCACTGGTATCCATCAGCATCGGCAGAAAAGATGTTAGTATGACCACAGAACTTAACACTTTCTCATAGTTTGTTATGATCGCACCTGAAATAGTTGCCGACACCATCAGTATAAGCAGCCATATTATCCTGTGTTTGGCAAGCTCTACGACCCTGGTTTCCAGGTAGGGAGTTTCCGAGGGCGCAATTGCAGCCATCCTTTGGAAGTCCTCTGTTGCTTCTGTCTTCATTACATCCATGATGTCGTCTACGGTGATTATCCCCGTAAGCCGTCCCTCTCTATCAACTACCGGCAAAGCAAGCAAGTCGTATTTTATGAAAATATTCGCTGCTTCCTCCTGGTCGTCGTGAGTCTCAATATAAATGATTTCATCCTCCATCAGGTCCTCAATAAGGATCCTTTCATCGGAAGTGACAAGGTTTCTTAAGGAGACTATCCCTTCAAGCTTTCTGTTCCTGTCAATGACATAACAAGTATAGACCGTCTCCTTCATAAGGCCGGTCTCCTTTATATGTGCCAGAGCTTCTCCGACCGTCATGGTCTTCTTAAGCTCGACATATTCGATTGTCATTATGCTTCCGGCTGAATCAGGGGGATACTTAAGGAATTGGTTTATAAGTTCCCGCTCTTCCTTTGTAGCTCGTGACAGGATCTTATTGACGATATTAGACGGCATTTCCTCCAGCATATCTATCATGTCGTCAAAGAAAAGCTCCTCAATAATATAGTTGAGCTCCTTGTCAGTAATCGAGCTTATGATATCCCTCTGCTTCTCAATAGAGAAATGTGCAAAAACTTCCACTGCAAGGTCTTTTGGAAGCATGCGAAAGATAAGGAGAGCAGCATGAAGATCGATGTCATCCAGAATTTCTGCTATGTCTACCTCGTTCATCTCCTCCAGGATTCTTTTCAGCTGAAGGTATTTCTTTTCTTCGATAAGTTCAAGAATGTTTAGTTCATCCATTCTATTCCTCCTTCCGTATTTAGTTTTGGAAGAAGCCTATGATCACAGTGACGACCATGGCTTCATATTTTGATTTACAACTCGCCGGCAAAGGGCTCGATTCCACAATCATCACTTCCTTTCATAGTTTGAACTTAACCTGTTTTAATTATAGCACAGAGGAAAAAGTTGGCAAGAGGGAGAACTATTCACTGTATTTGACTCCATAGGGACTTACACTGAAGCCTTTTCGGATCCAGTTGTTGGTATAATCTATGGTAAGGGTCTTGTACTCCTCTGCGACCTTGTTCTCGATCGCTAGTGTGATTCCTTCAATTTGAATTATCACATCATCATTTTTTGGCTCATCCAGAGCCAGCCCAAAGGCTGGTCCGCTTCACCCACGGCCAGCTAGATATATTCTTGGAATACTATTCACCTTGACTTTTGATAAAGCCTTTTCAATCTCATTTCTTGCGGAGTTGGTTAGAGTTATTTCCATGGTTTACCTCCAAGAAAAAAGACAGGCGTGATTTGCCTGTCCTCATGGTCATTATTAGCAGCTTGACGCAGCTACTCCATCTGGATATACTGAAAATCCTCTTCTCAGCCAGTTGTCGCTGAAGTCTACTGTAAAGCTTCCGAAGTTTTCAGTAAGAAGGTCCTCAAGAACGAACTTAAATTCGCCTTCCTCTACTTGGATATCATCATCTTTTAGCTCATCCAGAGCCAAACCAAAGGATGGGCCGCCTCAACCATAGCCTGCGATATAGATTCTCAACAGCTTGTTCTCATTCTTTTTATTTGCCAGAACCTTTACAAGCTCTTCCCTGGCAGTATTGGTTACATCGATTTTCATTCTATTCCTCCTCCAAAATATACCCCTGTACGGTATCTTATTTCATTCTACAATATCCATTGCTCTTAGTCAATATGTTATTTAAATCTGTTTCCCGGGATCACCAAATCAACTATCCCAAGAACCAGAGCTCCCAACAATGCCCCTAAAATAGAAATTGAAAAGCCATCGACTATATACCTTGTCAGGTAGAGAATCACCGCAGTCAAAAGAAAGCCTGACGCTCCAGCTCCAAAGGGCGACGCCTTAACTCCAATTAATTCAACAGCTCCCCAGCTTAGAAGCCCGACTACCACAGCAGCTATAAAGAGAGTTCCAAATCCTCCGGATATTGAGAAGCCCGGTGTCAGCCAAGCGGCAATACCCAGCACTACAGCGGACACAATTATCTTGACCAAGAGTGAAAGTAAACCTTTCTTTCTCATTCTCACACCTCCTGTATCTATCTATATCCTGATTGGATATCCGCTAAACATTTCCAGCCTATGTTAAAAAATTGACTAAAGTATTTTCAAAAAAGCAAAAAATCATGTAGCAATTATAATATTTATATGCTACTATAATGCTATGAATTAAAAGGAGGGATGAAGCATGGAAATTAAGAAGGATATGCTTATTGGTGAGCTTATTAGAAAAAAGCCTGAAGCTATAGAGATTCTATTAAGATTCGGCATGGGTTGCGTTGGATGTCCATCCAGCCAAATGGAGAGTCTTGAGGAAGCAGCAATGGTTCACGGTCTTGACCTTAACAAGCTTATGGAGACTCTTAACGCTTAATAACAGAATAACCTGGACACAACGAAAGCTGAAGCGATATCGCC
>DAIPJA010000222.1:0-3025 GCA_036770525.1 Gudongella sp.
ATAGTTTTCAATTATCATCAATCTGTCAGGATCGATGGTTCCAACTACGAGAGCCTCTCCCCTTCCGGTCATCCTGGAAGCCATTCTAATCGATGTCGCAGCAGCCTGCCCCCAGTCGAATGTAGGTACATTGACTACCTCCATGTCCAACAGCTCTGCAACCAAGGACTCATATTCAAACAAGGTCTGAAACCTTCCGTGATCGTTGTACGGCTCACCTGCATATGCAGTTAAGAACTCTGATCTGCTGTTTACCTCATCGCATATAGCCGGTACATAGTGCTGCCAGCATCCAGCTCCCAAAAAGCTTAAGTATTCCTTTGTTGTCGAGTTCTTGGACAGCAGCTTCTCGACCGCTCGCCTTAACTCATACTCAGAACCATATGGCTTTGGAAGATCAAGGGGCCTGTTAAGCTTAAGCTCCCCAGGGATCTCAGCATGAAGGTCCTCAAGAGATTCCAATCCAAGATAATCCAGCATTTTCTTCTGGACCTCAGGTCCGGAATTTGGTATATACGGATGGTTTTTAAATCCATAGTCTTTCATTATCCTTTTCCTCCCTTTTATGCAATTCCGCCGCCATCAACGACAAGGGCGGCTCCTGTTATCCACGATGCCATATCGCTGCTTAAAAACATTACTGCCTTTGCAATATCCAGAGGTGTCCCAAGCCTTTCAAGCGGTCTGCCCTTTGCGGAATCAACAAGAAACTTGTCTATCTCGATCTCTCCAAGCTGTTTCCCCTCATCTCTAAGCATGGCTGTATCAGTATCCCCGGGATTTACTGAATTAACTCTTATATTTTGTGGACCGTGGTCGATCGCCATCGCTCGAGTTAGATTTACAATGCCACCCTTAACGGCACAGTATGCCGCTGCCTTGTCTCCACCCTTCAAGCCCCATCCAGATCCTGTGTTGACTATGCTTCCTCCGCCATTTCTTGCCATTACAGGGATAGTGTATTTTGAAAGAAGGAATGTTCCCTTAAGTCCGACACCTATAACGAAATCCCATTCCTTTTCACTTAGATCCACCACAGTTTTTCTTACAGTTACACCGGCGTTGTTGAAAAGAACGTCAACTTTGCCATATTTTTCATCGATGCTATTAATTACTGAGCTTACATTATCCTCATTTGTAACATCGCACTTCATGAAAATTGCCTTATTGCCTTCGGCTGCAATCTCCTCAACAGCTTTCCCGCCCTGGCTCTCATTTATGTCAAGAAGCACCACAGAT
The DNA here is from genome assembly GCA_036770525.1 of Gudongella sp. GTDB lineage: Bacteria > Bacillota > Clostridia > Tissierellales > Tissierellaceae > Gudongella. Next base: position 1,240 of record DAIPJA010000222.1, read on the forward strand.
GCACCATGGTTTGCAAACAGCTTCCCTGTCCCAAGACCTATACCTGAAGCTCCACCTGAGATAACTACAACCTTTCCGGTAAAATCCAATGGATTATACATTTACTCGCCCTCCTTTTTACTTGTTATACTTACTAAGTATGTATTGCATTTTTCATGCCAACTACAAAGTATCCTATAAATAATTTTAAAATATTGAGGTTTACTTGATTCAACGCATAAAAATTCTTTTATTATTGTAAAACTGCTTTTATGTGGTATACTGAAATTGTCGCATTTGTCAATTTATTTGTCTATTTTGTCAAGGAGCTGGATGTTATGAACCTGAATTCAATTAAGAACAACCTTAATGACATAATCTCGACTATGGCCACTCTGACTAATATGGAATACGCGATATTCGACACAGAAGCAGAGCTTGTCAGCAGCACCGGGGTTTATCTTAAACGCAAAGGTCAGAGCGTACATACCGCCTCCATAGAGGAGGTCCTTAGCCTGGGAAATGTGGTCGTCAATAAGCCTGGACTTATGAAGTCCTGCATCGGGTGCCGTTTTGCCAACAACTGTCCCTCGACGATCGAAGTACTGTCCTGCGTAAAGCTGGATGGTCAGCCAATCGGGGTCGTCAGTATGACCTCCTTTACTCATGAGGGACACGCCCTGATCGAGGAGAATTTACATAAATATATGGAGATACTGGGTTATATGTCAAACCTCATCTCCATGTATGCACACAATGAAGTTGCCAGAAGTACCCCTGGTATCCTCAGCAAGGCAATTGAGCATCTGATCAGGGAATCAGGAATGAATTACATGGTCATCGACAGAAATGGATATCTGCTCCACTGGGATGATGGCACACAGGAGCTTCTCTCGTACTGCGACCTCTACACCCAAAGTCTTGGAATGATATTTCCACAGGAGTTTTCAGGCTGGATCTTCGGATCGTCATACCCCTCCAGCAGAAGCTTAGTCTTTGAAGGATTCAGCGGAGAGGTATTCTCCACTCCGCTATCAACAGAAAATGGAATCGAGGGGTATGTCCTGCGGTTTGATAAACGAGATGGCGAAGCCCTGAAAAAGTCTCCATCAGCAAGCTATCTTGATAGAATAATCACCCAGGATCCTGAACTTATGGATGTTAAAAGGATAATAGAGAAAATATCCTCGTCGCCTTCATCAGTCCTTATAACTGGCGAATCAGGTACCGGTAAGGAAATAGCAGCAAAAGCGATCCACTTCACCAGCAACCGCAGCAATAAGCCGTTTATTCCGGTCAATTGCGCAAATATTCCCGAGAACCTTTTTGAATCTGAGCTGTTTGGTTACGAAGAGGGAGCATTTACAGGAGCCAAGAAAAGGGGTAAGCCAGGAATACTGGAGATGGCTAACAATGGTACGGTATTTTTGGATGAGATCGGGGAGCTTCCTCATCATTCCCAAGCAAAGCTCTTGAGATTCCTGCAGGATGGAGTTATACAAAGACTGGGCAGCATTACAAACATCCCGTTAAATGTGAGGATAATAGCAGCAACGAACCAGGATCTTGAGTTATTGATGAGTGAAGGTAAATTCAGGGAGGATCTGTTCTACAGACTAAACGTAATACCGATCCATCTTCCACCGCTTAGAGAAAGGAAGTCGGATATTCCCATTTTGATCGACCATTTTATAAAGGCAATGAACTCAAAGCTTTCGAAAAGGCTATTGGGAATAGATGATCTGGCTTTAGAGGCCATGTTGGACTACTCATGGCCAGGGAATGTCAGGGAGCTTGAGAACTCAAT
>DAIPJA010000022.1:0-16872 GCA_036770525.1 Gudongella sp.
ACAACTATCAGGTAAAAGGAGTGGATGAGATCGCTCCTACAATCCACGAAGCCTTCAGGATAGCAAATTCTGGCAGAAAGGGACCGGTCCTTGTAGATATTCCAAAGGATATTATGATGACTGAGTCGGAGTATGTCATTCAGGATGATGATATCGAGTGGAGAGAGCCAAACAATGAGGGAGATCTTAAGAAGCTTGCAAGTATGATCGATGCATCTGAAAGACCGGTTATTTACAGTGGAGGTGGAGTAATATCATCTGGAGCAGCAGAAGAGCTCTTAGTGCTTTCTGAAAAAAGTGATATTCCCGTCGCTAACAGTCTTATGGGTCTTGGAGGATTTCCAAGGGACCACAGGCTTTCACTGGGCCTTGTAGGGATGCACGGGTTCAAGGAGACGAATCTGGCAATGTGCCATGCTGATCTTATAATCGCCATCGGAGCAAGATTCAGCGACAGGGTGATAGGTAAGGCGGAAGCCTTTGGTCCAAAGGCAAAGGTAATTCAGCTGGATATAGACGGAGCAGAGATCGGCAAGAATAAAGCGGTGGATGGCTACGCCGTAGGCGATCTAAAGGAGATTTTATCGATTATCTCTGATAATGTAGAGAAAAAAGACCGTTCCCTGTGGCATAGTGATATACTGAAGCTAAAGGACGAGAAAACTCCCTTTGACGGTGCATGGAGTGCAGTAAGTGCCCTTAAGCACGCCAACGAACACTTCAAGGACTCCATAGTTGTAACAGATGTCGGTCAGCACCAGATGTGGACCGCTCAGCACTGGAGCTTCAAAAGACCAAGAACCTGGCTTTCATCCGGAGGCCTTGGAACGATGGGCTATGGGCTTGGAGCTGCAATCGGTGCCCAGACTGCAAATCCTCAAAAAGAAGTGGTACTCGTCACAGGCGACGGGAGCTTCAGGATGAATTGCAATGAGCTCGGTACCGTGTCCAAATATGGCCTTCCTATAACTATCCTTTTATTCAACAACAACACACTTGGAATGGTCAGACAATGGCAGGGAATGTTCTGCAACGACAATTTTTCAGAAACTGACCTGGGAGATGAAGTAGATTTCATGGCCCTTGGAGAAGCCTATGGCATCAAAGGAAGAAGAGCGGTTGATCACGAGGAGCTTGAAAGTGCCTTGAAGTGGGCAAAGCAAGAGAGAAGACCTGTTATAATAGAATGCAAATTCTCAATGGATCAATGGGTTTATCCTATCGTTCCTGCAGGGAGAGCAATAAATGAAATGATATATGAGGAAGGGAGAGCGTAAATATGACAAGCTGGGTATTTTATCAGGGCAACATCGTTCCTGAGGAAGAGGTTAGCATAAGTATAAGGTGTAAAGCCTTCAACTATGGACTTGGGTGCTTTGAGGGTATAAGGGCTTATTGGGACGAAGAGGGACAACAGCTTTACGGATTCAGACTCAAGGAGCACTATGAAAGACTACTGGAGTCCTGCAAGGCACTTTATATGGATATTCCATACACAGTACAGGAGCTGTGCGATTTCACGGTTGAGCTTTTAAGGAAGAATAATTTTAAAACTACGACATACATAAGACCAGTGGTTTACAAGGGTTCAAACAGCCTTACACCGACCCTTAAAGATGAAGACAATAGACTTGTTATCTACTGCCAGCCTTTGGGAAGCTATTCAGGAAAAACGGAGCTGAAAGTTGCAGTTTCAAGCTGGAGAAGGATCACAGACAATATGATCCCTCCAAGAACAAAGGCTACTGGTGGTTATCTTAACTCAGCCCTGGCATCTCTCGAGGTACTGCAAAATGGATTCGATGAGGCAATATTCCTGACTCAGGACGGCAAGGTATGCGAGGGTCCCGGTGAAAATATTTTCCTTGTCAAGAAAGGCAAACTTGTAACACCACCACTTTCAGATGATATCCTCGAGGGAATAACAAGAGATACAGTAATGACCCTTGCTCGTGAGGAGCTGGGAATGGAGGTCGTGGAGAGAAGCGTTTCTAGAACTGAGCTCTACAATGCTCAGGAGGTATTCTTCAGCGGCACTGCGATGGAGGTAACAGCAGTAGTCGAGGTGGACAGAAGGAAGGTCGGTACAGGCAAAGAAGGAGAAGTCTGCAAGAAGCTCCGCGATATGTTCTTTGATGTGGCAACCGGTAAGAATGAGAAGTACAAAGGTTATGGAACAGCGGTCTATTAGAAGCAGTGAATAGTGAACAGTGAATAGTGAAAAGTAGGGGCGACAATTGGTCGCCAGTTAAGAACCAAGAACCAAATGCTAAGAGCCAAGAACTAAGAGCTAAGATTCTTCGCTAAAGCTCAGAATGACAACATTGCTGTCATCCTGAACGTAGTGAAGGATCTTTTCTTAGTTCTTCACTCTTAGTTCTTAGCTTATTTATTGATTGCCCATTTCCCCTTGTAGCTTTCCCCTTTTTCAACTCATTAATGATTTTCAATGTATAAATTTTTGGTTTTATGGTATCATTAGGTATACGAAATACATACAAAAGGAGCAGAATAAATGAATCAGCTACTTATTACACTGGCATCATTTGCACTCATACCAATTTTGATCAAGAAAAAAATGAAATTGAGCAATACCATATTTGTAGTGACCATAATAATATCCTTACTCTCTGGGATAGGTATAGATGGATTGGGCAAGACTGTGTTTAAAATATTCACTAATCCAAACTCACTGGATACTATAATTACAGTAGCAATGGTCGGAATGCTTGGCAGCCTGATGAAGCACTACGGGATTCTGGATGGAATAGTAAATACTATGCTCAAGGTAATATCCAACAAGAAGATTGTAATGATGCTCATACCCTCAATGATAGGTGTTCTGGTGGTGCCGGGTGGAGCAGTTCTATCTGCCCCGTTTATTAACAGCCTTGGTGAGGAGATGAATATCGAGCCCCCAAAAAGAGCTGCTATAAATCTGATCTTCAGACATATATCCATGTTTCTTCTGCCATTTTCCACAGTCCTTTTGTTTGTAAAGGCTTCTATACCAGAGATAAACATATATAAAGTTATAGCCTTCAGTATACCTTTTTTAGCAGGTATTATGGCTATTGCGTACTACCTTTATCTTAGAGGTTCAGGAAATGGCAAGGAGGTTAAAAGTACTGACCGGGGCAGGAGTATTCTAAAGCTTCTGGTTTTGACTATTCCTATCTATATATCAGTAGTTATCAACGTCATAACCGGACTGCCATTTTTTATTTCCATGCTTGGAAGCATTATTGCAGTTTACTTTTTAGGAAATAAGAAAGATTTTGTGAGAACAGTTATAAAGTCATTCAATCTACACACTGTGCTTATGGTTTTGTCCATATTGATATTAAAGGACGTTATTCTTCAGTTGGGTGATATGCTTTCTTTGGTTGAAGGTGCGCTATCAGGAATAGGAAGCGGGATAGGTGTAATGTTTGTGTTCACAATTGTATCCATCTTTTTCGGATATATAACTGGATATCCTACATCAGCTCTTGCGATAACTCTTCCGCTTCTGAGCATGATGGAAATGAGCATGAATTCGATCCATATATATGTCTACTTTTTATTGACCGCATCCTTTGCGGGCTACTTTTACTCACCGCTGCACCTATGCCAGGTTTTAACTCTAGGAGAAATGAAGGTGGGAACTCTTGAGCTTTATAAGGAGTACAAGGTTTTTGCTGCATTACAGCTGGCTGTTATATATGGATCCACACTTGTGATGATGGCAATTTTTGCGTAGGAGGTGTAATCAATGTTAAAACCAAAGATATTCATTGCAAATCCTGTTCCTGAGGATGTTGAGGAGTTTCTGAAGGAATCCTGTGAATGTGTTAAATGGGATTTCAGATACCAAAAGACTCTTGAGGGTATTCTTGAGAACATCAAGGACGTGGATGGAGTAATCCAGGTTGGTATGAAGATCGATGACAGGATCCTTGATAATGCACCAAGGCTTAAGGTTGTAAGCAACATATCTGTAGGCTACAACAACTATGACCTTGATGCAATGAAAAGAAGGGGGATCATAGGAACCAACACTCCGGGAGTTCTTGATAACACTGTTTCCGATCTGATACTTGGTTTGATGTTAAACTCAGCAAGGAGAATACCGGAGTTAAATCGATTTACAAAGTCGGGATCCTGGATAAAAGCAGATAATTCTAATCTGTTTGGAAAGGATATACATGGCAGTTCTCTGGGGATAATCGGAATGGGAAGAATCGGTGAGAAGGTGGCCAGAAGAGCAAAGCTTGGATTCGGCATGGATGTCAGCTATTATAACAGAGGCAGAAAGCTTGAGGTAGAAGAGGAGCTTGGGATAGTATACAAGTCCATTGAGGAAATATTAAAAATATCGGACTTCGTACTCCTTATGACTCCATTGACTCCTGAAACGACACATCTGGTGGGGGAAAAGGAACTTAGGCTGATGAAACCATCTGCATTTCTTATAAATGCATCAAGAGGTCAGGTGGTGGATGAGAAGGCTCTGATCAAGGCTCTTGAGGAGGGTTGGATAGCTGGAGCTGGTCTGGATGTGTATGAAAAGGAGCCGATAGATGCTGATAATCCTCTGTTAAGGCTTCAAAATGTAGTAACAGTTCCCCATATAGGTTCTGCAACCACAAAGACCAGGGATGAAATGGCCTGGGCGGCTGCAAGAGCATTAGTTGATGAATTATATGGTAAGAATTCTGGCATGAGAGTGCCTGAACTGGCGTAGGAGGTGCAGACTATGAGTAAACCTAAAGCTGTTATAGCATATCCGGTACCGCAAGAGGTAGTCGAATTTGTAAGGGAACACTGTGATTTGAAGGTTCTCGATTTTTCAAAGCCTGTGAATCTGGAAACAATAAAGGATGAAATCAGTGACGCAGAGGGGATGGTCATACTCGGTTTAAGGATAGACGATCAGCTGCTTGATCATGCTCCCAAGCTTAAGGTGGCAAGTAATATTACAGTCGGCTACAACAATTGTGATGTGGAGGCTATGAAAAGTAGAAATGTCTTATGCACACATTCTCCAGGAGTCCTCGATGAGACAGTAGCTGACTTTGTAATGGGTCTTCTGGTATCCGTCGCAAGGAGATTACCGGAGCTTGATACCTTCACTAAAGAAGGAAGATGGGTGAAGGGTGATATGTCTGAGCTATTTGGAAAAGATGTGCACCATAGCACCTTAGGGATCATAGGTATGGGCAGGATCGGTGAAGCTGTTGCAAGAAGAGCAAAATTCGGTTTTGAAATGGATGTCATCTACTATAACAGAAGCAGGAAGGAAATAGTTGAGAAGGAGCTTGGAATAACCTATAAGCCAATGGACGAGCTGTTGGCGGAGGCAGACTTTCTTGTTACACTTACTCCTCTAACCGCCGAGACTACTCATTTGATAGGGGAAAGAGAGTTTGGCTTAATGAAGGAAGGCTCGTTTATTATCAATGCCTCCAGAGGACCTGTCATCGATGAGGAGGCTCTTATTAAAGCACTTCAATCAGGAAAGCTTGCAGGAGCAGGTCTTGACGTGTTCGAGAAGGAACCACTACCAAAGGACAGTCCTCTGCTTTCAATGAAGAATGTAGTGACCACACCTCATATAGCTGCAGGGACTCATCAGACAATGGCTAATCTTGCCTGGACTGCTGCCAGATCAATGGTCGAGGTCCTCGAAACCGGAACAAGTAAAAACATTGTGCCGGAAATGAAATAGACAGTGAATAAGTAATATTTAATAGTGAATAGATAAAAACTAAGAGCTGAGAGTGAAGAATTAAGAAAAGATCCTTAACTGCGTTCAGGATGACAGAAATGTTGTCATTCTGAGCTTTAGCGAAGAATCTTAGCTTCTCGTGCAAACGTCCCTGTCTGACGCTACTATCGCCTACCGCATAACGCTTATCGTTTATCGCCTAACGAATAAATAATGAAACAAAAATAACACCCCGGGAGGTGTTATTTTTTTAGTATTTTAAGTTGTCTTACTTTGCAGTTGTTGGCTTCTTTATACTTATTCCTGTGTAACCGTAGAATACTGCTACAACTGGGTTAATAAGGTTCAGGAACGCATATGGTGCATATGCCAGTGGTGATACTAAAAGAACACTTTGCATGTAAGCTCCACAGGTATTCCATGGGATCAACGATGAAGTAAGTGTACCCGCATCCTCAAGTGTTCTGGAAAGAAGTCTTGGTTCGAGTCCTCTTTCATCATAGGTTGCCTTGTACATTCTTCCTGGGATAACAATGGCCAGGTATTGGTCAGCCGCAAGTATGTTTATTGCTATACTTGTAAGTACAGTTGCAAGAACTAGTGATCCAGTGTTTTTAGCCATTTTCAGGATAACAGCTGCTATTGCATGCAGCATTCCTGTTCTCTCCATGATACCGCCAAATACCATCGCAAGTAATATCAAGGAAACGGTCCACATCATGCTATCTAGACCACCCCTGTTTAGAAGCTCGTCTACCATAGCAACACCACTATCTATCTCAAAGCCGTAATGAGCAGTGTTAAGGATATCACCAAAGCTTGCACCCTGGAATATTGCTGCAAACAATCCTCCAAGTATTGTACCGAATAGAAGTCCTGGAAGTGCAGGCATCTTCATAATTACCATTACTATAACTATAAGCGGTGGAAGGAATAACAAAGGTGATAGATTGAAGTTAGCCGCTATACCATCCATAATTATCTGGATATTTGAGGTATCAAGCTGGCTTCCTGCGTATCTGGAGCCAATTATTGCGTATAATACCATTGCTATCAAGTAGCTTGGCACTGTAGTATAGAGCATGTATTTGATGTGTTCGAACAGTGTTGAGCCTGCCATTGCAGGTGCAAGGTTAGTTGTATCTGACAATGGAGATATCTTGTCACCGAAGTATGCTCCTGAAACGATTGCTCCGGCAACGATTGCTGGAGGCATCCCAAGACCTTGCCCAACTCCCATAAGTGCAATACCTACTGTTCCTGCTGTAGTCCAGGAGCTTCCCGTTGCCAATGAAACGATGGAGCAGATGATCAATGTAGCTACAAGAAATATTCCTGGAGATAAAATCTTCAATCCATAATAAATCATTGCTGGTACTGTTCCTGCCAAGATCCAGGTTCCTACTACAGTACCAATTACCATCAGGATAAGTATAGCCTGCATGGACATCTGGATAGTTTCGATGGCACCCTTTTCAATCTCAGACCATTCAAAACCAAGCCCGAAAATCCCAACACTAGCTGCTACTATAATAGCAATCAGAATTGGCATATGAGCATCCGTACCCAGATAGACTATACCAACTAATATGGAAATGATAAGTACTAAAATTGGTATTAGTGCTAAACCTATTGTTGCTTGCTTCTTTTCTTTCATATGTACCCCCCTCTAATAAATTTAGTTCCTGAAAACGTATTCCAGGAGATAACAACTATCATTGCTTGAGTATAGATTACACTATTTTTGTCAAACTTTCAACCATTATCTGAAAATTCCGTCACAGTAAAGCATTAGCGTAAAATAAAAAAAGGCCCTGCTTTGAACAGGGCTTTCCTAAGCTATTTAACTATCATCACTGTCGTCTTAGCGTGCTGGATCACCTTATGGGATACACTGCCCAGGATCGTTCTTGAAAACACGCCCAAACCTCTGCTTCCCATAACGATCAGGTCATAGCCGCCGTTTTCTGCGTACCTTATGATCTCCTCAGCAACGTCTCCTGTGGTATGAGCTGTGTCAACATTTCCTGTATAGCCCTCGAACATTTTCTTTGACTGCTCAAGGAGCTGCTTACTTAAGTCTATACCATCTCTGACAACGTCGAATTTGTAATCCATGTCCAGATACCTTATGCTGTCGATGACTGTTAGGATCGTTACTTCTGCATGAAATGCTTCTGCAATCTCCCTTGCTTTTAGCAATGCCCTTGTGGACCACTCTGATCCGTCGATTGGAACAAGTATTTTTTTCATAAATACACCCCCTGTATTTACTGTTGCTCTCAATACTAGTATACCCTGTTTGTTTTTAAAATCATTATTTTCTGAATAAATATACAGCTAAAGTACTGTACCAATCTACAGTGATTTGCTATTATTATACTAAACAACAAAACAGGAGGGTTATATGAACTATAAGATCATGCACACTTGTATAAGGGTCAACGACCTGGAGGCCTCAGTCGATTTCTATAAGTCAGCATTGGGATTGATTGAGACTGGGAGAAGGGAATATCCAGAGGACTTTACCCTGGTGTTTCTTGCAGATGAAAAAAGAGATGTTGAGATCGAACTAACCTGGAACTACGGCAGGGAGGTACCCTATATTATTGGAGATGGCTTCAGCCATATGGCTTTTTCAGTTGAAAACCTTGAGGAATCCCACAAAAAACACACTGAAATGGGACTGGAGGTTACTGAGCTCATGGGACTCCCTGGTGATCCTCCAAGATATTACTTTATAACCGACCCAAACGGCTACGATATAGAAATCGTAAGAGAAAGGTAATAATCCACATTGAGAACAGCCACTGGGATGGAGGTGGAGCATGAGGGAGTTAATTGAGAGCTTTAGGGATGAGGTATTGTCATTAAATGATTTTATGGCAAGGAACCCTGAGATCGGGGGAGAGGAATATAAGTCCTCAGGTGCCATGGTAAGACTGCTCTCAAAGCATGGTATAAAGGTGGAATACCCATTTGCCGGTATGGAGACTGCTTTCAGGGGAGTCATAAACGAAGGCAAAGGAAGGAAGGCTGCTATTCTCGCCGAATACGACGCTTTGAGGGGGATAGGACATGGCTGCGGGCATTGCGCCAGCGGATCAATTAGTATATTGGCTGCTTTGGTGTTGAATAAGATAAAAGATCATATACCTGCAGAGATCCATATAATCGGAACTCCGGACGAGGAAATGAGAGGCGGAAAGGTAACCATGGCCAACAATGGATTTTTTGACGGTTACGACTTTGCCATAATGATCCATATGAGCAATAAGAACGCACTTTATTCAGGGTTTTTGGCACTTGATGCCTATGAATTCAGCTTTCACGGTAAACCTGCCCATGCTGCGAGCATACCCTGGGAGGGAAGAAATGCTCTGAATGCCGCCAGACTATTTATGGATGCGACAGATATGATGAGACAGCATGTAAGGGAAGACGTGAGGATCCATGGTTACATCAAAAATGGTGGAGATGCATCAAATACGGTTCCCCATCTGGCAGTCGTTGAGATGCTCGTAAGAGCGAAGGACAGGGAATATGTGGACGAGCTGAGTCAGTGGGTAATGGACTGTGCCAAGGCAGCTTCTATTGCCACCAGGACGAGCTACTTTGTTGAGCAGCTTGGTGAGAAATTTGACGGTATGAGAAGGATAAAATCAGGAGAAAAGATCCTTGATGAAATATATAAGGATATGATGCTGCCTGTAATTGATTTAGGAGATCAATCAGGAGGTTCCTCTGACATTGGGAATGTAAGCAGCATTTGTCCCTCATTCCATCCATATATAAGCATTGGAGAGGAGTTTAGCGGGCATACTGAAGAATTTGCAAGGGCTATGACTGAAGACAGGACCCATAAGGCGATCCTGGACGGAGGAGAGATAATAGCAAGATTTGTAAAGGATATTTACGGCACTCCTGGAGCATTGGAGGAGATGTGGAAGGAGTTTAGGGGAGAATAAGAACAAGGAGGGGTAGTGTGAAAAAAGTAGATATGATTGTAAAAGCACCCCATTTTTACACAATGGCAGGCGATGGTGTCGGCTATGCGGAAGGGGTTGCAATGGCAGTGGACTCAGGCAGGATAGTGGCAATTGAGAGTGAGGAGGATATACTTTCCCAATACTCTGCTGAAGAGACGCTTGAAATGGATCATCATGCCATATTTCCGGGCTTTATTGATGCCCATATGCATACAGGCTATGCTATAATGAGGGGTCTTGCCCAGGACACCAACAATTGGATGATGTTCGGACTTCAACCCTTTGACAATGCTGCCACGATATATGAAAGAAATCTTGGAAGTAAGCTTGCCATAATGGAAGCCATAAGGGCGGGTACTACAACCATTGGTGACTATGAAAGAAACATGGACGACGTGTGCTCCTTCATAGATCAGATCGGTGCAAGGGGTAATATAACCTTTACTGTGCGCGAAGCCTTAAGAAGAGTGTACAAACCAGGGGAGCTCTACGAATATGATGAAGATATGGGAAGAAAGAGCCTGGAAGAAAACCTTGAGCTTTATGACAAATGGCATAATAAGAGAGATGGAAGATTCAAAATCTTATTTGGTCCTCAAGGACCTGACTTCGTAAGCAAGGAGCTGCTTCTTAAGATCCAGAAGCTTGCTAAGGAGAGAAACACCAAGATACATCTGCACACTCAGCAGGGCGACAGAGAGACATATCAAATAGTAAAAAGATATGGCAAGAGGCCGATAGAGTGGCTTCAAGAGATAGGATATCTGGACGAGACCCTTATAGCGGTACACTTGACGGATGCCAGAGACGACGAGGCTGAGGTGGTAGCTAAGAGTGGGGCTTCAATGATCCTATGTCCGGGATCGATAGGAATAATTGACGGTGTAGTTCCGCCATCAATGGCATTCCAGGCTGCAGGAGGTAATGTTGCACTTGGATCTGATCAGGCACCGGGAAACAATTGCCATAACATAATAAACGAGATGAAGCTGGTTGCCTTATTCAATAAGATCAAATACACAAATCCAGAAGTAATGCCTGCCTGGAAGGCGCTTAGGATGGCAACTATTGAAGGAGCAAGAGCTGTGGGACTTGGCGAGGATATAGGATCACTTGAGGTTGGCAAGAGAGCAGACTTTATTGCAATAGACCTAGGCAAGCCTTCTATGTATCCTGTTTACACGTACCCCATGAGAAATATCGTTCCCAATCTTGTTTACAGTGCCAGGGGAGATGAAGTTGTTTTATCAGTTGTCGATGGTAAGGTGATCTACAGAGATGGAGAACTTGTCAATGTCGATCAGAAGGAGATCATGGAGGAGATCGCTCAGTATCCTGAGGGCATCGGTAAAAGGGCAGCTAAGGAATTCTTCGAAATAAAAGGCACCAATGCACAGTTTATGGAAGAGAATAAACTGTAATTACTTACGAATTAATAGAGGCTGGTTTATTCTTTTGAGCGGACAAAGTCCGCCTCTACGTCCAGAACCATGTAACACGTTTATTTGCAAGTAAAGTTGAGAAGATTGGAGGCTAATCGTTTTGAGGACATTTCCTGGCCAAGCACCCTATCAATCAAATATCACAAAATCAAAGATTATGGATATTTGTATTGCCGGGCACACGCGGCAATAGCGGTCCGATAAAACGACTTAGCCTCCGATTATTAAGCATACAAAAATAAACGTATCAATAAAGCCGCAAACCCCCGATTACTCAGGGGCTTGCGGCTGTTGTTTTGAACCTATTTGACTACGAAAACCGATGTATTAACATGTGTTACGACCTTGTGGGACACTCCTCCTAAAAGTGCTCTTGTGAACACTCCCAGACCTCTGCTCCCCATAACTACTAGGTCAAACTTGTTGTCCTCTGCCATTGCAATGATCTCATTTGCTATGTCGCCCATCCTGTAGGTGGTTTTAACTCCGTGGGGATAACCCTCAAGAGTGAGCGCTGCCTTGTGCAGCAGCTCTTGTCCCGCTTCAATGCTTGCGTTGATCATATCCTGCTTGAAATCTACGCTTACAAAGCGACCGCTGTCAATTACAGTTAGAAGTGTAAGCTCTGCCTTGTAAAATTCACCAAGTTCTTTTGCTTTTTGTAGAGCCTTCATTGAATAATCTGACCCGTCAACTGGAACCAGGATTTTCATATTTCGCACCTCCTGTACATAAAACACATTTACAGCATTAGCCTTTTCTTAATAATCATATACCCATAAAATGGCTTTCTAACGTTATTTAAATCAAATTTTTCACAAAATCAGGAGGGGGTTCACTTAATTGGATCAATGGAGTATGATAATGTTTAGGTAATCGTTTACCTATGCAATAACCGGGGTAATATTTAAAACAAAATTACCAATGGGGGCTAATGATATGACCACCATACGAGAAATCGCAGAGATTGCAGGAGTATCCAGCGCCACGGTATCCAAGGTGCTAAATGGGAAGGATCAGAACATCAGCAGCGAGACTAGGAAACGAATATTGAATATAGCAGAAAAAAAGGGTTATATCCCCAATGGGATCGCAAAGAGCCTCAGGATAAGAAACACTAAAACTCTCGGCCTTATCATTCCCGATGTTACAAATCTGTTTTTCTCGGAGGTAGCTAAGGGAATCGAGGATGCCGCTGCCAACCATGGGTATTCTCTGATACTTTGCAATACTGATAACAAGGAAACTAAGGAAAGAACCTATATCAAGATACTTCAGGAGAAAAAGGTTGACGGACTTATTTTAACAGCTTCCCACAGCAATCTTGGAGATCAGCTGGACTCAGTGACTACACCGGTAGTACTTGTGGACAGGGATGTTAAAACCATAAAAAAAGTCGGAAGAGTTACTGTGGATAATGTTACCGGAGGCAGACTGGCAGCGGAAAAGCTAATAAAGAGCGGTTGCAGCAGTATAGTCCATATTACCGCAGAGCTTGATAATAAGCCAGCTGCAGAAAGACATCGTGGATTTACATTGATCCTTGAGGAGAGAGGTATACCGCTTGATAAGTCAGGACTCCATACAGGTTATTTTAATGTGGAAACAGGGTATCAAGGAATCATGGAGTTATCAAAGAGGCTTGAGTTTGATGGGGTCTTCTGTGGGAATGATCTCATTGCAATTGGAGCAATCAAGGCTTTAAGAGAGCTTGGGAAAAATGTTCCTACTGATGTTTCCGTGATAGGCTTTGATGACATAGCACTTTCGAAATATGTCGATCCACCGCTTACTACTATAAGACAGCCCATATATAAGCTTGGTGAAAGTGCTGTGATGGTGCTCCTTGGAATGATCGAAGGAAGCACGACTGAGCAGTCAGTGGTGCTTCAGCCGGAGTTGATTGAAAGGATGAGTTGCCGATGAATAGAGTTGTACTGAAGAATCCCTCGATCATCCACAGTGATGGTCAGGTATCTGAGGCTAAGGCTATCGTTGTGGAAAATGGAAGGATAAAAGCAATCGATCCGGACTTCTGGTCTGCCGATATTGAGGTGGATTGTACCGGGAAGTATGTTTCACCTTCCTTTGCGAACCTGCATACTCATTCACCGATGAATATTTTCAAGGGCTTTGCTGAGGATGTAACAATAGACAGATGGTTCAATGAATTGATTTGGCCTTATGAGAACCGGCTTGTTCCGGAGGATGCGTACCACGGATCAAGGGTAGCTATTGCCGAGATGCAGAACAATGGAGTGACGGTCTTTGCTGACCACTATATGTTTGCGGAGAAAATAGCAAAGGCTGCTCTGGAGATGGACATGAGCCTTGACATAGCTCCAACGCTTTTTTCTCTTGACGGCAGCTTTCATGAGGGTTTAATAAAGACCATAGAGCTATCGGAAACATACAGGGACGAGGAAAGGGTTGTTGTTAGTCTTGGCCCCCATTCGCCCTATACCTGCTCCATGGAGGATCTTAGAACCCTTGCTGAAATCCAGGTAAAAAGCGGATTAAAGGTCCATATACATGCTGCTGAGACCAAGGAACAGGTGATAAGGTCAAGGATCGAAACCGGGAAAACGCCCTTTGAGTTCCTCAGCAAGTCAGGAGTTCTTTTGGGGAGGACTATAATAGCACATGGTCTCTACGTCGAGGAGGGTGATCTGCTTTTCCTCAATCAAAACACTACCTTTGCAATAAGTCCAAAAACCTATTACAAGCTGAATATGGGCTTCGGAAATGTCCCTTTCCTCAAGAACAGGATCAAAATAGGAATAGGGACCGACGGAGCCGCCAGCAGCAACACCCTGGATCCTTTGGAGCAGGCAAGACTTCTTGCTCTTATGGGCAAATACCTTATGAAGGACAGCACCTCATTCCCTTTGAGAGAGGTATGGGGATATCTGATGGAGGGACATCGGGCACTTGAATTTGATACTGGCGAAATAAGGGAAGGATTCAGCGCAGACCTCATCATATGGGATCTGGACAAGCCTTCGACTGCTGTAGCCTCCGATCCTTTAGCTGCAATAATTTTCAGTGCAACCTCGGAAAATATTGACACAGTAATATCCAAGGGAGTATTCATAAAGAGAGAAGGAAAACTTAAGCATGACGTATCCGAAGATATAAGCTACCTTAAGAAAAGGATGATTGAGCTGGGCGAATCCCAAGGAGGAGAGACCAGCCTTAGTTACTAAAAAAATACGAGGAGTGATAAGATGACAACACCACACAACAGTGCAGTCAGGGGAGATATAGCTGAAACCATATTATTGCCGGGAGACCCATTGAGAGCAAAATTTATAGCTGAGAATTTCCTTGAGGATCCGGTTCAGTTCAACACAGTAAGAAACATGTTCGGCTACACAGGGACCTATAAAGGTAAGAAAATCTCGGTAATGGGAACAGGCATGGGAGTTCCTTCGATTGGGATATACTCCTATGAGCTGATCCATTTCTATGGAGTCAAGAACCTTATAAGGGTGGGCTCCTGTGGTGCATTGCAGGGAAATCTGAAGCTTTATGACGTAATAATCGGAATGGGTGCAAGTACAAATTCCAGCTATGCACATCAGTATGGTCTGCCCGGGACATACTCAGCTACAGCATCCTGGGATCTAATGTACAAGGCAGTAAGAGTAGCTGAGGAAAAGGGGATCCCGGTACATGTGGGGAATATCCTCACCAGTGATACCTTCTATTCAGCAGATACTGATTCGATCGCAAAATGGCAGAGCATGAATGTACTGGCGGTTGAGATGGAATCATTTGCTCTATACTGCAATGCTGCACATGCAGGGGTAAACGCCCTTACGATACTGACTGTAAGCGACTCTATCGTAAACAAGGAGGAGACTACTCCTGAGGAGAGGGAGAAGAGCTTCACCAGGATGATGGAGATTGCACTGGAGCTGGCTTGATGAAGGCCTGGGAAATGGCTTCCCGGCTTTATAAAAATGCCAAGCCCGTCATACTGGACGAGGAGGAGCAAACCTGGGAGGTCATGAAAAGTGTATCAGGTTTTTATGATCAGCTTGCAGGTCTGGACTGGAAGAGCAATGTTCCAGGCTCGGGAGCACCTGAGACCATAATGGTTGCGGCAGTTCAGGCGTTAGAGAACAGAGGCTATATTGTTGAGGATTCGGAGGAACTTCTCGTGGAGGGTCTGAAGGCCTATGATGACAAGGACTTCATAAGACTTCATCAGATATCCTCCCTTATGAGAAAGCGCCTTCTTGAGGCTAAGAAGGACCATGATTCACCATATTGGAGTTATAATTACTACCATAGCTTTGAGGAATATGAAAAAAATGTTAACTTCCCTGAGCCAGTAAAGCTACAAGATTCAAACGACGACTTCAGAGACAAGATAAAGGCAGCATGGCTGTCCCAATTGATCGGAGCAGCAATGGGAACTCAGCTTGAGGGCTATACAAGAAAAAACCTGAGGGAAGCCTTTGGTGATTTCGAGCATTACCTCAGAGAACCTAACACCTATAATGACGATCTGACCTTCCAGCTGGCGTTTCTTGAGGCCTTCAATGAAAAAGGTGCCGGCATTACTTCAAAGGAGATAGCCCTTAAATGGGTTGGGTTGGTTCCAGCCGGCTGGTCTGCCGAAGAGTTTGCACTTAGAAATATCAAGCAGGGTGTGTTCCCGCCTGAGAGTGGAAAGTGGAACAATCCGTTCAACGAATGGATAGGTGCTCAGATGCGGGGCGCCATATGCGGTATGGTTGCTCCCGGAGATCCGGGACTTGCCGCCAGGCTTGCATGGACAGACGGAGAGGTGTCCCATGCCAACAATGGAATACTTGGCGAGGTTTTCAATGCAGTTATGGTATCATTGGCCTTTGTCGAGAAGGACACAAGGAAGGTGCTTCTGTCTGCCATTGAACTGATCCCAGAGGACAGTGAGTATCGGTCAGTACTTGACTTTGCGCTAAATTCGTGCAGAAACACAGAAAATTGGGAAGCTGCCATGGAGGCATGCGAGGAAAAATATATCCGCTACAATTGGATACACTCCTATCCCAATGCATGTGCGGAGGCAATAGCTTTATACTTTGGCGAGGGTGACTTCTCAAAGACCCTTAAGATCATATCTCAGGCGGGAGTTGACGTGGACTGTAACGCAGCACAGATAATGCCTGTAATCGGCATCCGGGAGGGAACCTCAGGGATACCTGAGAGGTATATGCATGAGGCCTTCCTTGATATAAAAACCTATATGCGATATCCGAGGCATCTGACCTTGGATGAGCTTGTGGATGCAACGGTAAAAAATGCAGCTAGATAAGAAATAGGAGGGAAACTATGAAAAAAGCTTTGGCACTATTGTTGATCCTTACCATGGCCGTAGGTCTTGCAGCCTGTGGAACAACTGCACCTGAACAACCGGCAGGAGCAGGAGATGAGCCTTTGAGAGTTGCTCTGCTTCTTAACGGAACATTGGGCGACAAGTCCTTCTTCGATTCAGCGGACAGAGGCCTGCAAATGGCGAAGGAAAAGTATGGAGACAGATTTGAGTACGCAACGGTCGAGATGACCACAGACGAGACAAAATGGCTTCCAACACTGTATGACTATGCAGATGACGGAACCTGGGACATCATAATCGTAGGAACCTGGCAGATGGCTGAGCCTTTGGCCGAGGTAGCACCTCAGTATCCGGACCAAAAATTCTTTATTTTTGACCAGGATATGGATTATACAGCTGGTG